>NZ_JAIXMK010000074.1:0-5862 GCF_020328095.1 Streptomyces sichuanensis | reverse complement strand
CCGGTTCCCGGCACCTTTACCGCCCCCACCGGCCACTCCACCGAGCCTTCCGCCCCCAGGAACCTTTCACGGTCCCCGGAGGCGAGGCCCAAACCCAACTGTGTTTCGCTCTACTGCCCCTCGGCCGCCGCACGTGCGAGCTCGATGTCCAGGGATTCACGCCGGATGCGCTGATCCATGTAGAGCAGTGCGGTGACGCCCGCCGTAATCGGCAGCGTCAGCGCAGAAGTGATGGTCGCGTGGAGACCGTTGATGATCAAAGACGGCCAGCTCGTCGCATCCTCTGCGGACGGCTCGCCCATCAAGATCAATTTAATGACCATGGCCGGCATCTCGACAATGGCGCCCGCCACGAAAACAATCATTATGACGAGTACCTGTATTCCGCAGATCCGCCACCAGGCGCCCTGCACCAGTTTCGCCGAGCGGCCCATCGCCGCCTTCACGCCCTGCTTCTCCAGGACGAGCGCCGGCGCAGCCAGGCAGTAGCGAATCCAGAGGCAGGCCGCACCGGCCAGGCCCGCTGCACCGCCCACGAGGAGGGCGGCCGCGCCGGCGGCCTCGGCGCCCGCGCCGATGAGCAGGAGGCCCGGCAGCATGCCGACCGCGAAAGCCCCGGTGATGAGCAGCGGAATCGCCAGGAACAGGCCCGTCATCCCGGGTAGCTGAGCGCGAGTGCTCGCCCAGGCGTCGGCCACCGACGCCGGCTTGCCCAGGACAGCGCGGCTGACGACGACCGTGAGCATCGCCGCCGCGATGATCGAGCCGATGAGGCTGATGGGGATGATGACGGCCAGGGCCCCCATCCCCTCCTTCAGGGCATCAAGGAGTTCTCGGGGGCTCACCGTGTCTGCTCTGCCCAGCTCGGCCAGCGCCGACTGTTCCCCGAACCACAGCCCCGTCACCACGGTCTGCGCCGTCTGGGTCACGACCGCCACGGCCAGGGAGATCCCGAGAGCCGTCCGCCAATGCCTGCGCAGGGTGGTGAAGGCACCGTCCAGGATTTCGCCGACCCCCAGGGGCCGCAGCGGAATCACGCCCGGCTTCGGTGCCGGCGGGGCGGGCGGGGGCCACGGGTTGTTGCCCCAGCCACCACCCCCGGCCCGGCCCCAGCCATTGCCTCCACTGCCCCAGTCGTTCATTTCTGCTGCTCCTTCTGATGCCCGCCCCCACCGTCCAGCGGTTGTGCGGGCTTCTCAATGCCGGTCAGTCATCGTGTCACGGGCCTCAGGGGCCCCTGGAGGGCTCGTAGGCCCCCGGAGCGTGCTGGGAGCCATTCCTCCTCCCGTCCCGCCTCCACGTAAGAGGGAGGCGGTCGGAGGAGCCCTTCAATAGTTCGTGCATGCGCGGCAGACTGGACCAATGGCTGATCAGTACGCGGCGCCCGCGTCCTTCACCGGATCTTCCACTGTCCCCGCCCTGCGATGGGAGGACCTGCCCGAGGGGCCAGTGATCGTCCTTCTGGACCAGCGAAGGCTCCCCACGGACGAGGTCGAGCTGGTCTGCACCGATGTCCCCGCACTGATCGACGCAATCGGCTCGCTGGCCGTACGTGGTGCTCCGTTGCTGGGAGTTGCCGGAGCCTACGGGCTCGCCCTGGCCGCCGTGCGCGGGTTCGACGTCGACGAGGCGGCCGAGATGCTCGTACACGCCCGCCCGACCGCCGTGAACCTCTCGTACGGCGTGCGCAGGGCCCTGGAGGCGTACCGGCGGGCCCTCAAGGCGGGCGCCGGCGCCGACCGGGCCGCTGCGGCGGCGCTGGAGGAAGCCCGGACGCTGCATCGCGAGGACGCCCGGGCGAGCGAGCGCATGGCGGCGCACGGGCTGGCGCTGCTGCAGGAGCTGCTGCCCGGCGGCGGGTTCCGTCTGCTGACCCACTGCAACACCGGCGCCCTGGTCTCCGGGGGCGAGGGCACGGCGTTCGCCGTGGCCGGGGCTGCGCACCGGCTCGGGGAGCTGCGGAGGCTCTGGGTCGACGAGACGCGCCCGCTGCTGCAGGGCGCCCGGCTGACCGCGTACGAGGCGGCGCGGGCGGGGATGCCGTACACGCTGCTGACCGACAATGCGGCGGGCTCGCTGTTCTCGGCGGGCGAGGTGGACGCGGTGCTGATAGGCGCGGACCGGATAGCGGCCGACGGCTCGGTGGCCAACAAGGTGGGCAGCTATCCGCTGGCCGTCCTGGCCCGCTATCACCACGTTCCCTTCGTCGTGGTGGCGCCGAGCACGACCGTGGACCTGAGGACCGCAGAAGGGGCGGCCATCGAGGTGGAACAGCGGCCGGGACACGAGGTCACCGAGCTGCCGGGTGCAGGGGCCGGAGTGCCCGTCGCACCGCTCGGAACACAGGCGTACAACCCTGCGTTCGATGTCACACCGCCGGAGTTGGTGACCGCGATTGTCACGGAAAACGGGGTTGTTTCCCCCGTCACGGAGGCGGGTTTGGCGGAGCTGTGTGCCAGGTCACGATCGGGTAATGGGATGATGTCGATATGAAGGGACGCGTCCTTGTCGTCGACGACGACACCGCACTGGCCGAGATGCTCGGAATTGTGCTGCGTGGTGAGGGTTTCGAGCCGTCGTTTGTAGCGGACGGCGACAAGGCACTGGTGGCTTTTCGCGAGGCCAAACCTGATCTTGTATTGCTGGATCTGATGCTGCCCGGCCGCGACGGCATTGAGGTGTGCAGACTCATCCGCGCCGAGTCCGGCGTGCCGATCGTCATGCTGACGGCGAAGAGCGACACCGTGGACGTGGTGGTCGGCTTGGAGTCGGGTGCGGACGATTACATCGTCAAGCCGTTCAAGCCGAAGGAGCTCGTGGCCCGCATCCGGGCGCGCCTGCGCAGGTCCGAGGAGCCGGCGCCGGAGCAGCTGACGATCGGCGATCTCGTCATCGACGTCGCCGGGCACTCGGTGAAGCGCGACGGGCAGTCCATCGCGCTGACGCCGCTCGAATTCGATCTCCTGGTGGCGCTCGCCCGCAAGCCGTGGCAGGTGTTCACCCGTGAGGTGCTGCTGGAGCAGGTGTGGGGCTACCGCCACGCCGCCGACACCCGTCTGGTGAACGTGCACGTCCAGCGGCTGCGCTCGAAGGTCGAGAAGGACCCCGAGCGGCCGGAGATCGTGGTGACCGTCCGTGGCGTCGGCTACAAGGCCGGGCCGAGCTGACATGACCGGCAACGGTGCCGCTCCGGAGCGGGACGCGGGGCGGCCCGTCGAGACGGCGGCGGGCGGCATATCGTTCTTCCGGCGGCTGTGGCGTGCCGGCAGGATGCTCTCCGACGGCGCCGGAGCGGGGCCGGTGCATCCGCTGCTGCGGCTGTACGTGCGCTGGGTGCGGCGGCCGCTGCTGCCGGCCATGCGGCTGTGGCGACGCAACATCCAGCTGCGGGTCGTGGCGACCACGCTGGTGATGTCGCTCGGTGTCGTGCTGCTGCTGGGCGTGGTCGTCATCGGGCAGGTGCGCAACGGCCTGCTGGATGCGAAGCGGCACGCTTCGCAGAGCCAGGCCGAGGGTGGTTTCAAGGCGGCGCGCGACGCCGCCGACCCCGGGGCCGAAGGACGCGGGCAGGACAGCTCGCAGTCCGGCGGGCGCGGCAATCCCGACTCGGGTGCGTGGCTGACCGCCCTGGTGCAGCAGCTCGCCAGCGGCGGCCAGGGCGTCTACCACGTCGTGGCGCTCAGCGCCGGCGGTCCCCGGGCCTCCGGGGACATCGATCCCGAGCACAGCGTGCCCGCGGACCTGCGCAAGCAGCTGGACCGTCGTCCGGGCACGTTCGAGAAGCCGGGCACGATCAAGCGCAGCGCCTCCGACGAGGGGCAGCCGGCGCTGATCGTCGGCAAGCAGCTGTACGACGTCAACGGCAAGGCGTACCAGCTCTACTACCTCTTCCCGTTCACCCAGGAGGAGAAGTCGCTCAGCCTGGTCAAGGGCACGCTGACGACGGCCGGGGTCTTCGTGGTCGTCCTGCTGGGCGCCATCGCGTGGCTGGTGGTACGGCAGATCGTCACGCCCGTGCGGATGGCCGCGTCGATCTCCGAACGGCTGGCCGCGGGCGTCCTGCAGGAGCGGATGAAGGTCACCGGCGAGGACGACATCGCACGTCTGGGTGAAGCCTTCAACAAGATGGCGCAGACCCTCCAGGTGAAGATCCAGCAGCTGGAGGAGCTGTCGCGGATGCAGCGGCGGTTCGTCTCGGACGTCTCGCACGAGCTGCGGACGCCGCTGACGACCGTGCGGATGGCGGCCGATGTCATCCATGAGGCACGGGACAGCTTCGACCCGGTCACCGCGCGCTCGGCGGAGCTGCTGTTCGGGCAGCTGGACCGCTTCGAGTCGCTGCTGGCGGACCTGCTGGAGATCAGCCGCTTCGACGCGCACGCCGCGGCGCTGGAGGCCGAGCCGATAGACCTGCGCGACGTGGTGAACCGGGTCGTGGACGGTGCGCTGCCGCTGGCCGACCGCAAGGGCAGCCGCCTGCTGGTGCGCGGCACCGAGCAGCCGGTGATCGCCGAGGCGGACGCCCGGCGGGTGGAGCGCGTCCTGCGCAACCTCGTCGTCAACGCCGTGGAGCACGGTGAGGGCCGGGACGTGGTCGTGCGGCTGGCGGCGGCCGGTGGCGCGGTCGCGGTCGCGGTGCGCGACTACGGCGTGGGCCTCAAGCCCGGCGAGGCGACGCGGGTGTTCAACCGCTTCTGGCGTGCCGACCCCGCCCGGGCGCGCACCACCGGTGGTACGGGCCTGGGTCTGTCGATCGCGGTGGAGGACGCACGTCTGCACGGCGGCTGGCTGCAGGCATGGGGCGAGCCGGGCGGCGGTTCGCAGTTCCGGCTGACGCTGCCGCGCACGGTGGGCGACTCGCTGCGCGGCTCGCCGATCCCCCTGGAGCCGGAGGACTCGCGGCGCCACCGCGAGCGGAACGAGGCCGGGAACGAGGCCGGGAACGGGGCCGGGAACGGGGCCGGGAACGGGGCCGGGAACGGGGCCGGGAACGGGGCCGGGATGCCGTCGGCGTTGCCGGGACGGGCATCGCCCATGCCCATGCAGAGCAGAAACGTACGTCCTACGGCTGACCCGGCGGCGCTGCCCGGGAGCGGTGCGCGCGTGGTGACGCGCCCGGGTGAGTCGCTCGGTGGTGAGAAGGCCGGCGACCGGGGCGAGAACGGGCAGGACACGCGCGCCAAGGACGAGCCCGGTACGGGTGGCAAGGACGAGCCCCGTCCGCGTGACGGGAAGGGGCCGGGCACGTCCGGCGGGAACGGGACCGGAGGCGATCGTGACGGTCAGGACTGAGCGCGGCCGCGGGATGCGTCCGGCGGCGGGCCTCCTGGCGCTCGCGCTGAGCGGGGGCCTGCTGGCCGGTTGTGCGTCGATGCCGGACAGCGGGTCGGTCAACTCCGTGGACTCCTCGCAGCGCGCCGACGCGGACGCCCAGGTGCGGGTGTACGGCGTGCCGCCGCGCAAGAACGAGCAGCCGCTGGAGCTCGTGGCCGGTTTTCTGGAGGCGACGACCAGCGACGACCCGGGCTACGAAACGGCCCGGATGTACCTGGCGAAGAACGTGAAGCGGCAGTGGGATCCCTCGGCGGAGACCACGGTGCTGTCCCAGACGCCGCAGGTGCGGGTCGAGAGCAGCGGTGGTGACCGGGAGCAGGGGTTCACCGTCACGCTCACCGGCAAGCAGATCGCGAAGGTGGACGCCAAGCACGCCTACAAGCCCGAGGAGCGCGACTACAGGGCGCGCCTGCACATGGCGCGCGAGGACGGCGAGTGGCGCATCGACGCGCTGGACCCCGGCCTCGTGCTGGGGGCGTCGGAGTTCCAGCGCATCTACCGCTCGGTCAATAAGTATTACTTTGCCGA
>NZ_JAIXMK010000073.1:0-55986 GCF_020328095.1 Streptomyces sichuanensis | reverse complement strand
TCTACCGCTCGGTCAATAAGTATTACTTTGCCGAGCTGGGGGCCGGTGGCAGTGGCGGCAGGGCGCGGGACGTGCTCGTCGCCGATCCCGTCTACCTGCGCAAGCGGATAGACCCGGTGACCTCGACGGTGAAGGCTCTTCTGGACGGGCCCACGACGTGGCTCGACCCGGTGGCGGGGACGGCGTTCCCGACCGGTACGCGGCTGGAGGACCACCGGCTCTCGCTCGACGACTCCAACGCTCTGAAGGTGCGCCTCAACGACCGCGCGGCGGGCACCAATCAGGAGCAGTGCCTGCGCATGGCGGCGCAGCTGCTCTACACGGTGCAGGAGTCGGCCAAGATCACGGATGTGACGCTGCAGAGCAAGGACGGCTCCCGGCTGTGCGCGCTGGGCAGGGAGCAGGCGAAGCGGTACGCCCCCGACCAGTCGCCGGGGCGGCCGGACCGGCAGTACTTCGTCGACGGACAGCACCGGTTGGTGAGCCTGGCGGACAGTGACGACGCGCCGCGCCGGGTGCCCGGCCCGTTCGGCGCGGACGGCCCGCTGCAGCTGCGGTCGGTGGCGGTGGACCGCAGTGAGTACCGGGCGGCGGCCGTGTCCGCCAACGGTCAGTCGCTGTACGTCGCCCCGCTGCAGGGCGGTGCCCCGCTGGGCGAGGCCCGGCTGAACGTGCGCGGCGGGACGTCCGCGAAGACGGGGCTGACCGCGCCGAGCTGGGACGGTCTGGGCGACCTGTGGGTGGCCGACCAGGATCAGGAACGGCCGCGGCTGCTGCGGCTGCCGGGCGGTACGGGCATGCCGGAGGAGGTCCGGGTGCCCGGCCTGGACGGCGGGCGGATCACGGGGCTGCGCGTGTCGGCGGACGGCGTGCGCATCGCACTGCTGGTGACGAAGGGCGACCGCACGGTCCTCAAGCTCGGCCGGGTCGAGCGGCAGGGGAGCGCCGAGCGGCTGAGCCTGTCCGTGCAGGAGCTGCGGCCCGTGGCGCCCCGGCTGGAGGACGTCACGGCGGTCTCCTGGGCGGGTGCGAGCCGGCTGCTGGCGGCGGGCAGTGAGCAGGGCGGTCTGCAGCAGGTGCAGTACATCGAGACGGACGGCTCGCAGAGCAACGGTTCCGGGCTGCCGGGGATCACCGGGGTGCGGGGCGTTGCGGCTTCGGAGACCCCGGGCGGGGCGCCGGCGCTCGTCGCCGAGGGCGAGGGCGGGATCGTACGGCTCCTGCCGGACACCAACTGGAAGCTGGTGGGCAAGGAGGGCTCGGCCCCCGTCTATCCCGGCTAGCCGCAGGTCACAGGCGTAGCCGGGAGTTATCCACAGGGGTGGCGGCTCCGGGCCTACGGCGGGACAGTAGGGCTATGCGCAGGTGGTGGCAGGAGATCGCCGGCTTGGTGCTCCCGGCCGATTGTGCGGGGTGCGGTCTGCCGGGGGCCGTGCTGTGTGCCCCGTGCCGGGTGGTGCTGTGCGGGCGGTCGCCACGGCGGGTGTGGCCGGAGCCGGTGCCGGACGGCCTGCCGGCCGTGCACGCAGCGGCGCCGTACGGGGACGCGGTGCGTTCGGTGTTGCTCGCCCACAAGGAGCGGGGTGCTCTGGCGTTGGCCGAGCCGCTGGGTGCCGCGCTGGCGGGCGCGGTGCGAGTGGCCGGTGGCTTTGGTTCGGCGCGGGGCGCGAGGGTCTGGAGGGGCCCATTCCTGCTCGTGCCGGTACCCTCCGCGCGGCAGGCGGTGGCCGGGCGGGGCCATGACGCGGGGCGGCGGATCGCCCTGGCGGCGGCCCGGGTGCTGCGCGGGGCCGGGGTGCCCGTGCGGGTGGCGGCGGTGCTGCGGCTGCGGCGGGCGGTCGCCGACCAGGCGGGGCTCGACGCGCGGCGGCGCAGGGCGAATGTGTCGGGGGCGATGGGGGTAGCCGGGGGAGCGGACCGGCTGTGGAGGGAAGGAGGGCCGGTCGTGCTCGTCGACGATCTGATGACCACCGGGGCCTCGCTGACCGAGGCGGCGCGGGCGGTCTCGGCTGCGGATGGGCCGGTCATGGGCGCGGCCGTGGTCGCTGCCGTTCCGAGAGCTTTCGGATCCGGACCGGAACCGACGGGGAACGCCCGTCGTTGCTGAGGAAAACGGCAGGAGAACACCTGAATGGAGGTACGAGGCGGTAGGGGGTACCGACGGGCTTCCGGGCGAGATATGTTCGGTTGTGAGGAATGGCAGGAGCTATGCCTCATATCTCCGATTGGCGCGCTTCGTATGCCTTCGATGAAGCTTGTAACAAGCTGAAGAGCCCGGGAGCGATGGGGTGTAGATCTTGTCGACGGGGGAGGAGGAGGTGAAAACCGCCTAGTCGGTGGCTCCGGGAATCTCCGGGGCCTGATGCAAGAGGGATGCGCTCCGCAACCTTCGGCGGAGCGATCCGGGAACGGAGTTCTGCGTGGACATCGTCGTCAAGGGCCGCAAGACAGAGGTCCCCGAGCGGTTTCGCAAGCACGTGGCCGAGAAGCTGAAGCTGGACAAGATCCAGAAGCTCGACGGCAAGGTGATCAGCCTCGACGTGGAGGTGTCCAAGGAGCCCAACCCCAGGCAGTCCGACCGCTCCGACCGCGTGGAGATCACCGTGCGTTCCCGTGGACCGGTGATCCGGGCGGAGGCCGCAGCGACGGATCCCTATGCCGCGCTCGATCTGGCAACGAGCAAGCTCGAAGCGCGGATGCGCAAGCAGCACGACAAGCGTCTCGCCCGCCGGGGCAACGGACGCATCCCGGCGAGCGGCGTCGGGGCGCTGGTGAACGGCGCCGCGGAACTCAACGACAGGGGTGAACTCACCGCCGACCAGGGGCCGGGTGAGGTGCCCGTCACCCACATGGGACCGCTGGAGATCCGGGGCGAAGGCCCCCTGGTGGTCCGCGAGAAGACGCACTCCGCGGCCCCCATGGCGCTCGACCAGGCGCTGTACGAGATGGAGTTGGTGGGCCACGACTTCTATCTGTTCGTCGACTCCGAAACCAAGATGCCCAGTGTCGTCTACCGGCGGCACGCCTACGACTACGGCGTCATCCGCCTCAACAGCGACCCCTTCTACACCGGGGAGCCCGGTGGTGCGGGCGGTGAGCTCGGCGGCTGAACCACGAGGCCCCGGCCGCGGCACGCGGCCGGGGCGCGTGTGAGCCCCGCACCCGTCCCGGTGCCCCGGAGCGTCGACGACGCTCCCGGGGCACTGTCCATGCGGCCATGGAAATGCGCCCCGGCATGAAATCATGGTCGAGTCCAACCGCCGGTCCGCCGGAACCGGTTGGCGGGCGCTGACAGTGCAACCGCGAGGGGCCACGGCCTTCAGGGGGAGGAACGATGGCGGACAGGTTCGGGCCCGTGACCGGGCCCGGCGAGGACGACGACGAGGGTGCCTGCACCGACCGGGGCACCACCCGCGAGGAGCCGATCCGGGTCCTGGTCGTGGACGACCACGCCCTCTTCCGCCGGGGGCTGGAGATCGTCCTCAAGCAGGAGGAGGACATCCAGGTCGTCGGCGAGGCCGGGGACGGCGCGGAGGCGGTGGACAAGGCGGCCGACCTGCTGCCCGACATCGTGCTGATGGACGTCCGCATGCCCAAGCGCGGCGGCATCGAAGCCTGCACCTCCATCAAGGAGGTGGCCCCCAGCGCCAAGATCATCATGCTGACGATCAGCGACGAGGAGGCCGACCTCTACGACGCCATCAAGGCCGGGGCGACGGGCTACCTCCTCAAGGAGATCTCCACCGACGAGGTGGCCACCGCCATCCGGGCGGTCGCCGACGGCCAGTCCCAGATCAGCCCCTCGATGGCGTCGAAGCTGCTCACCGAGTTCAAGTCGATGATCCAGCGCACCGACGAGCGCCGCCTGGTGCCCGCGCCCCGGCTCACCGACCGCGAGCTGGAGGTCCTCAAGCTCGTCGCCACCGGCATGAACAACCGTGACATCGCCAAGGAGTTGTTCATCAGCGAGAACACGGTCAAGAACCACGTCCGCAACATCCTGGAGAAGCTGCAGCTGCACTCCAGGATGGAGGCGGTCGTCTACGCGATGCGGGAGAAGATCCTCGAAATCCGGTGAGCGGAGCGGCCCCGAGGCCCCGTCAGCCGAGGGCGGAGACCAGCGCCCGGCCCAGCTTCGCATCGTCGCAGCGCTCGATGCGCACGGCGTCGCAGCCCACCCACCCGGCCGCCTCCCACAGGGCGCGGGCCATCGGCTCCACGGCCGACGGGCCCGCCATCGACACCTGCCGGGCCACCAGCGTGCTCCCCTCGCGCGCCGGGTCCACCCGGCCCGCCAGCCGGCCGCCCGTCAGCAGCGGCATGGCGAAGTAGCCGTGCACCCGCCGAGCCTTGGGCACGTACGCCTCCAGCCGGTGCGTGAAGCCGAACAGCCGCTCGGTGCGCGGCCGGTCCCAGATCAGTGAGTCGAACGGGGAGAGCAGCGTCGTGCGGTGCCGCCCCCGCGGGGCCTCGGCCAGCGCCGCCGGGTCCGCCCACGCGGGCTTGGCCCAGCCCTCCACCTCCACCGGCACCAGGCCCGTGTCGGCTATGACCGCGTCCACCTGTGCGCCCTTGAGCCGGTGGTAGTCGGCGAGGTCGGCACGCGTCGCGACGCCCATCGCCGCCCCGGCCTGCGCGACCAGGCGCCGGGTGCACTCCGCGTCGTCGATGTCGTCGTGCAGCAGGGCGTCGGGCACCGCGCGCTCGGCCAGGTCGTACACCCGCTTCCAGCCGCGCCGCCGGGTGCAGACCACCTCGCCGGTGTCCAGCAGCCACTCCACCGCGATCTTGGTCTCGGACCAGTCGTACCACTCGCCGCCGTTCTTGGCGCCGCCCAGCTCCGTGGCCGTCAGGGGGCCCTCGGCCCGCAGCCGGTCCCGGACGGCCGCGCACGAGCGCTCGGAGTCCTGCATCACGTGCCAGCGGTGGCCGCGCGCCTTCATGGCCCGGCGCCGGAAGGCGAAGTGCGGCCACTCCTCGACCGGCAGGATGCACGCCGCGTGCGACCAGTACTCGAAGGCGTGGTCGCCGCTCCAGTACGCCGACTCGACCGCGGGGCGCCCGACGGCACCCAGGCGTGCGTACGGCACCAGCTCGTGCGAGCGGGCCAGCACCGAGATCGTGTCCAGCTGGACCGCGCCCAGCCGGCGCAGCACCCCACGGGCGCCCGCCCGCCGGTCGGGGGCGCCGAGCAGGCCCTGGGCGCGCAGCGCCAGGCGGCGGGCCTCGTCGGCGGAGAGCCGGGCCCCGGGACGGGGACCGCCGGTCGTACGGGCCTTGGTGGTGACGGCAGTTGTCATGCCGGTCACCCTAGAGGCGACCACTGACAATGGCCCCGATGCGCTCAGCCGCGCCCGGGAAACGGCAGGTAGGCGGCCTGCGTCGGCATTCCCAGGTCTGAGGGGAGCAGGGAGCCGATCCAGGCGTCGCGGCGCGTGCCGTTGTAGGGGATCTTCGAGCGCAGGGTGCCCTCCATCCGGAATCCCGCCTTCAGCGCGACGCCGCGCGAGGCTTCGTTGCCGGCCTCGGCGTACCACTCCAGCCGCTCGACGCCCAGGTCCTCGAAGGCCCAGCGGATCACCTCGCGGGCCGCCTCCACGGTGTAGCCGCGGCCGCGGGCCTCCTTGGCCGTCCAGTAGCCGAGCTCGGCCTGCCGCTCGGGGGCGGGCAGGGAGGCGAGCCGCACCAGGCACATCGAGCCGGCGAGGCGGCCGTCGTCGCGGGTGAAGACGCCCCACGTGTACGCCGAGTCCCCGGCCCAGTCGCGCGGGCACCTCTCCTCGACGAACACGCGCGCGTCCTCGGTCGTATAAGGGGACGGCACGCTGGTGTAGCGCGGGATGTCCGGATCCTGGCAGGCGGCGTGCACGGCGGGGACGTCTGCGGTGGTGAAGGGACGCAGCTCCAGGCGTTCGGTGGTCAGGTGTACGGGCTCCATGGGGGGAGTCTAGGTTTCGCCCCCGGCGGGTGCGTCCGCATTTCGTTGCCCGGCACCTTCCGGGTGTCCCGTTCGTTCTCGTTGCGGGTGACACCCGGCCTCGGTGATGACGGACCTCCCGGCGCGGTGGGGTCCTCGCTTACGATGGCCGTTGCGGCGGGGACTGTCCCGTCGTGCCCGCGCACCCGCCCGTGCCCAGGCCCGACCGGCAAGGAGCCAGCCTACGTGTCCGTCTTCGGCAAGATCATGCGTGCAGGAGAAGGCAAGATCCTGCGCAAGCTGCACCGCATCGCGGACCAGGTCAATTCCATCGAAGAGGACTTCCTTCACCTCTCCGACGCCGAGCTGCGTGCCCTGACCGACGAGTACAAGCAGCGGTACGCCGACGGCGAGAGCCTCGACGACCTGCTGCCCGAGGCGTTCGCGACCGTCCGTGAGGCGGCCAAGCGCGTGCTCGGCCAGCGCCACTACGACGTCCAGCTCATGGGTGGCGCCGCCCTGCACCTCGGGTACGTCGCGGAGATGAAGACGGGCGAGGGCAAGACCCTGGTCGGCACCCTCCCGGCGTACCTGAACGCCCTGTCCGGCGAGGGCGTGCACCTGATCACGGTCAACGACTACCTGGCCGAGCGCGACTCCGAAATGATGGGCCGGGTGCACAAGTTCCTCGGCCTGTCGGTCGGCTGCATCCTCGCCAACATGACGCCGGCACAGCGTCGCGAGCAGTACAACTGCGACATTACATACGGTACGAACAACGAGTTCGGCTTCGA
This sequence comes from Streptomyces sichuanensis, assembly GCF_020328095.1. Classification (NCBI taxonomy): domain Bacteria; kingdom Bacillati; phylum Actinomycetota; class Actinomycetes; order Kitasatosporales; family Streptomycetaceae; genus Streptomyces; species Streptomyces sichuanensis. Next base: position 49,275 of record NZ_JAIXMK010000073.1, on the reverse strand, counting down.
CTACCTGCGCGACAACATGGCGTGGTCGCAGGAGGAGCTGGTCCAGCGCGGCCACAACTTCGCCGTGGTCGACGAGGTCGACTCCATCCTCGTCGACGAGGCCCGTACGCCGCTGATCATCTCCGGCCCGGCCGACCAGGCCACCAAGTGGTACGGCGACTTCGCCAAGCTGGTCACGCGCCTGACCAAGGGCGAGCCCGCCAACCCGCAGAAGGGCGTCGAGGAGACCGGCGACTACGACGTCGACGAGAAGAAGCGCACGGTCGCCATCCACGAGGCCGGCGTCAGCAAGGTCGAGGACTGGCTGGGCATCGACAACCTCTACGAGTCGGTCAACACCCCCCTCGTCGGCTATCTGAACAACGCCATCAAGGCGAAGGAACTGTTCAAGAAGGACAAGGACTACGTCGTCATGGACGGCGAAGTCATGATCGTCGATGAGCACACCGGCCGTATCCTCGCCGGCCGCCGCTACAACGAGGGCATGCACCAGGCGATCGAGGCGAAGGAAGGGGTGGACATCAAGGACGAGAACCAGACGCTCGCCACGATCACCCTGCAGAACTTCTTCCGCCTCTACAACAAGCTCTCCGGTATGACCGGTACGGCCATGACCGAGGCCGCCGAGTTCCACCAGATCTACAAGCTCGGCGTGGTGCCGATCCCGACGAACCGGCCGATGCAGCGCCAGGACCAGTCGGACCTGATCTACCGCACCGAGGTCGCGAAGTTCGCCGCCGTGGTCGAGGACATCGCCGAGAAGCACGAGAAGGGCCAGCCGATCCTGGTCGGCACGACCTCGGTCGAGAAGTCCGAGTACCTCTCGCAGCAGCTGTCCAAGCGCGGCATCCAGCACGAGGTCCTCAACGCCAAGCACCACGAGCGCGAGGCGCAGATCGTCGCCCAGGCCGGCCGCAAGGGCGCCGTCACGGTCGCCACCAACATGGCCGGCCGCGGTACGGACATCAAGCTCGGCGGCAACCCCGACGACCTCGCCGAGGCGGAGCTGCGCCAGCGCGGCCTGGACCCGGTGGAGCACGTCGAGGAGTGGGCCGCCGCGCTGCCCTCCGCCCTGGAGAAGGCCGAGGCCGCGGTCAAGGCGGAGTTCGAGGAGGTCAAGTCGCTCGGCGGCCTGTACGTCCTGGGCACCGAGCGCCACGAGTCGCGCCGCATCGACAACCAGCTGCGCGGCCGCTCCGGCCGTCAGGGCGACCCGGGCGAGTCCCGCTTCTACCTGTCGCTGGGTGACGACCTGATGCGCCTGTTCAAGGCCCAGATGGTCGAGCGCGTGATGGCCATGGCCAACGTCCCCGACGACGTGCCGATCGAGAACAAGATGGTCACCCGTGCCATCGCCTCCGCGCAGTCGCAGGTCGAGCAGCAGAACTTCGAGACGCGCAAGAACGTCCTGAAGTACGACGAGGTGCTCAACCGCCAGCGCGAGGTCATCTACGCCGAGCGCCGCCGCGTCCTGGAGGGCGAGGACCTGCAGGAGCAGATCCAGCACTTCATGGACGACACCATCGACGACTACATCCGCCAGGAGACCGTCGAGGGCTTCGCGGAGGAGTGGGACCTGGAGCGGCTGTGGGGCGCGTTCAAGCAGCTCTACCCGGTCAAGGTCACCATCGAGGAGCTGGAGGACGCGGCCGGCGACCGGGCCGGCATCACCGCCGAGTTCATCGCCGAGTCCATCAAGGACGACATCCACGAGCAGTACGCGGCCCGCGAGGAGCAGCTGGGCTCCGACATCATGCGCGAGCTTGAGCGCCGCGTGGTGCTGTCCGTCCTGGACCGCAAGTGGCGTGAGCACCTCTACGAGATGGACTACCTCCAGGAGGGCATCGGCCTGCGCGCCATGGCCCAGAAGGACCCCCTGGTCGAGTACCAGCGCGAGGGCTTCGACATGTTCACGGCCATGATGGAGGGCATCAAGGAGGAGTCGGTCGGCTACCTCTTCAACCTTGAGGTCCAGGTCGACCAGCAGCTGGAGGAGGTGCCGGTCGAGGCCGGCGCCGAGCGCCCGTCCCTGGAGAAGGTCCACGACACCGTGCCCGCCGCGCGGCCCGAGATCCGCGCCAAGGGCCTCGACGCCCCGCAGCGGCCGGACCGGCTGCACTTCTCCGCCCCCACGGTGGACGGCGAGGGCGGCGTGGTCGAGGGTGACTTCACCAATGAGGACACGGGCGAGTTCCGCTCCGAGGCCGACGGTCTGACCCGCGCCGAGCGCCGCAAGGCCCAGAAGAGCGCGGGCGGCCGCCGCCGCAAGAAGTAGGCCCTGAAGGCCGCCGCACTCGGCGGCCAGCCCCGGAGGGGGCGGGACACAGCACGTGTCCCGCCCCCTCCGTCGTACCCGCTCACGTGCGCGCCCCGCCCAGCTCGACGGCCGAGCAGCGCCACCGCTGGTCCGGGCAGCGCTCCAGACGGAAGGCCAGCGCGTGGAGCCGGTCCCCGGCGGCGATCCGGGCGAACGCCTCGATCACCCCGGGCCGCGGCTGGAACTCGTCGCAGTCGCGTACGAACGGGACGACGCGCTGCGGCGGCAGGGGGCGCAGCGGCGCCCCGGGCGCCAGCGCCGCCAGCTGGTCGTAGGCGGGGGCGAGGGTGTGGCCGAGCATCCAGTGCACCGGGCGCTGCCCGCTGAGGGTCAGCAGCAACCGCTCGGCGAACCAGTAGCGGGGGTGCCGCCGCTCCCGCTCCCGTTCGCGGCGCCGGGCCGCGGGGTCGCCGCCGCCCGGGCGACGGCCGTCCGTACGCCGTGGTGGTGCGCCGCCCGGCCTGCCGACGGGTCCCCTGGTCCTGTACATGCGATCGCCCCCGCGATGCCGGGCCCGGTGTGCCGTACCGGGCGGTAGCTTCGGTCGGGGATCTTCTACCGGCGGCCCTCGGCGCGCGGCAAGGAGGGCCGGCCGGCCCCCGAGGGGGTGCGCGCGTTCACCTATCCGGGGGACCGGGGCCGCTGTCCTGGGGAGCAGGGCCGCGCGATGCGGGCACGGCCGGTGTCGGGCGCGTGCCGGAGGCGGGCGTTCCGGGGGCCACCGGCACCTCGAAGGGGGACTCGCGCCCGTATGCTGGCACCACAATCCGTAAGTCGTCAGGAATCAGGAAAGCGGCGGTCATGCGCGTCTACGTCCCTCTGACCCTCCACGGTCTCGCCGAGGCGCACAAGGCGGGCGAGCTGGGCCCCGCCCCGCTGGACGCCTACGCCGTCACTCCGGCCCTGCGCGAGTGGTACGTCTCCGACGACATCGAGGAGCTGGAGTACGCGGCGCTGAACCGGGCGGCCCTGGGCTCGCTGCGGCAGCTGGCCGCCGACCCGCAGGCACCGCGCCGGCGCGTGGTCGTGGCCGTCGACGTCCCGGACGCCGCGGTGAGCGCCGAGGCGGACCGCGGGCTGGACCAGTCGGCGTTCGGCGCCGTCCGTCTGGACGGGCCCGTACCGTTGAAGAAGGCGGCGGCCGTGCACGTGGACTCCGACGACGCCGAGGAGGACGTGGCCGCCGCGGCGGCCGCACTGGGCGCGGCCGACACGGGCGACGACGACGCGCAGTTCACGGTGGACGGCGCGGAGGACCACGAACTGATGTGGTTCGGCGTGCAGGAGATCCCGAACCTGCTCTGATCCCGTTGTCGTACCCGCCCGGTACCGTCGTTCGCATGGGGATGCACAGCATGGGCAAGCACACGGCGCACATCGTCTGGGACTGGAACGGCACGCTCTTCCACGACATCGACGCGGTGATGTCGGCGACCAACGCCGCCTTCGCGGAGATCGGTCTGGAGCCCATCACGCTGGCCCGCTACCGGGCGCTGTACTGCGTGCCGATCCCGCGCTTCTACGAGCGGCTGATGGGCCGCCTGCCCACGCAGGCCGAGTGGGACCACATGGACGTGGTCTTCCACCGGCACTACCGGGACCACCACATACGCTGCGGCCTCGCCGACGGCGCCGAGTCGCTGCTGGCCGGCTGGCAGGAGGCGGGCGGCACCCAGTCCCTGCTGTCCATGCACGGCCACGAGGACCTGGTGCCGCTGGTCCGGGGCTTCGGCATCGAGCGCCGGTTCATCCGGGTGGACGGGCGCACGGGCCCTTCGGGCGGCAGCAAGACCGCCCACATGGACCGTCACCTGTCCGGGCTCACGGGGGTCGTCGCCTCCCGTACGGTCGTCATCGGCGACGCCGTGGACGACGCGGTGGCCGCGGCCCACGTGGGCGCTCACGCCGTGCTGTACACCGGCGGCTCCCACAGCCGGGAGAGCCTGGTGGAGGCGGGTGTCCCGGTGGTGGACAGCCTGGCGGAGGCCGTCGCGGAGGCCGAGCGTCTCGTCGGGTGAGCCGTCGCTGTCCGAAGCGTCAAAGTTCGGCACTCGGATTTGTACAGAAGCAGCTCGTGACGATTTCGGGGTGAAGGGCGATAGCCTTACCAGGTGATCAGCGCGATATCCAGCAGGGGCGCCGATGCCTCTGTCCTGCGCCCGGGCCGCCACCACAGCGCCCGGGTCGCCGCTGGTCCCTGGAACCGGGTGCGGATGACGAATTTCGCCGCCTACGGCCCGGTCACCCCTCATCCCGGCATACCGTCGATGACGACCGGAGAACCCGCGTCGCGACGGGCAGCCATCACCACCTATGTCTCGCAACGGCGCGCGACAGGAGCCAGAGGACATGCAGACCAAGCTGGACGAAGCCAAGGCCGATTTGCTCGCGAGGGCGGCCCGCGTCGCTGAGAGCGGTCCGGTGGGGGGACCACGCCCCGGACCCAAGGGCGAGGGCGGGCTCGACCAGGAGACCCTGGCCGCCTACCTCCAGCGTTACTACCTGCACACCGCACCCGAGGACCTCGTCGGGCGCGACCCGGTCGACGTCTACGGCGCGGCGATCTCGCACTACCGGCTGGCCGAGAAGCGGCCGCAGGGCACCGCGAACGTGCGCGTCCACACCCCGACCGTGGAGGAGAACGGCTGGACGTCCAGCCACTCCGTGGTCGAGGTCGTCACCGACGACATGCCCTTCCTGGTCGACTCCGTCACCAACGAGCTCTCCCGGCAGAACCGCGGCATCCACGTCGTCATCCACCCGCAGATGGTCGTCCGCCGCGACGTGACCGGCCGCCTGCTGGAGGTCCTCGGCTCCGCCTGCGACGCCCACGGCGCCGGCAAGGACGCCGAGCGGCCGCACGACGCGGTCGTGGAGTCCTGGATCCACGTCGAGATCGACCGCGAGACCGACCGCGACGACCTCAAGCAGATCGAGACCGACCTGCTGCGCGTCCTCAACGACGTCCGCGAGACCGTCGAGGACTGGGGCAAGATGCGCGACGCCGCCCTGCGCATCGCCGACGGCCTCGCCGACGAGCCGACCGACGGCATCCCCGGCACCGAGCTCGACGAGGCCCGCGAGCTGCTGCGCTGGCTGGCCGCCGATCACTTCACGTTCCTCGGCTACCGCGAGTACGACCTGACCAAGGTCGCCGCCGACGGTGAGGAGGAGGACGTCCTCACGGCCGTTCCCGGCACCGGCCTGGGCATCCTGCGCTCCGACCCCACGCACACCGCCGACGGGCACCACGACGGCCACCACGCGCCGCTGTCGCGCCCCTCGTCGCCGTCCTTCAGCCGGCTCCCGGCGGACGCCCGCGCCAAGGCCCGCGAGCACAAGCTGCTCGTCCTGACCAAGGCCAACAGCCGCGCCACCGTGCACCGCCCCTCCTACCTCGACTACGTCGGGGTGAAGAAGTTCGACGCCGAGGGCAACGTCACCGGCGAGCGCCGCTTCCTGGGCCTGTTCTCCTCGGCCGCGTACACCGAGTCCGTCCGCCGCGTCCCGGTCATCCGCCGCAAGGTCGCCCAGGTCCTCGACGACGCCGGCTTCCGCCCCGACAGCCACGACGGCCGCGACCTGCTCCAGATCCTGGAGACCTACCCGCGCGACGAGCTGTTCCAGACCGACACCGACCAGCTGCGGTCCATCGCCACCAGCGTGCTCTACCTGCAGGAGCGCCGCCGGCTGCGGCTGTACCTGCGCCGCGACGAGTACGGCCGCTACTACTCCGCCCTGGTCTACCTGCCGCGCGACCGGTACACCACCGCCGTCCGGCTGCGGCTGATCGACATCCTCAAGGAGGAGCTCGGCGGCACCAGCGTCGACTTCACCGCCTGGAACACCGAGTCGGTCCTCTCCCGCCTGCACTTCGTCGTCCGCGTCGAGCCGGGTGCCACCCTGCCCGACCTCTCCGACGCCGACGTCGAGCGCATCGAGGCCCGTCTGGTGGAGGCCGCCCGCTCCTGGGCCGACGGCTTCGCGGAGACCCTGACCGCCGAGGTGGGCGAGGAGCGCGCCGCCGAGCTGCTGCGCCGCTACGGCCAGGCGTTCCCCGAGGGCTACAAGGCCGACCACACCCCGCGCAGCGCCGTCTCCGACCTGGGTCACCTGGAGAAGCTGACCGTCGCCGGCGGTGACCGCGACTTCGAGCTCAGCCTGTACGAGCCGGTCAACGCGGCCCCCGGCGAGCGCCGCTTCAAGATCTACCGCACGGGCGAGCCCGTCTCGCTCTCCGCCGTCCTGCCGGTGCTCCACCGCCTGGGCGTCGAGGTCGTCGACGAGCGCCCGTACGAGCTGCGCTGCTCGGACCGGACCACCGCCTGGGTCTACGACTTCGGGCTGCGCATGCCCGAGCGCATCGAGGGCGACGACGCGCGCACCCGCTTCCAGGAAGCCTTCGCGGCCGTGTGGACCGGCGCCGCGGAGAACGACAACTTCAACAACCTGGTGCTGCGGGCCGGTCTCGACTGGCGGCAGGCGATGGTGCTGCGCGCCTACGCCAAGTACTTGCGGCAGGCCGGTTCGCCGTTCAGCCAGGCGTACATGGAGGACACCCTCAGCAACAACGTCCACACCACCCGTCTCCTGGTCAACCTGTTCGAGGCCCGGATGTCGCCCGCCCTGCAGCGCGCCGGCAACGAGCTGATCGACGGGATGCTGGAGGAGCTGGACGGCGCGCTGGACCAGGTCGCGAGCCTGGACGAGGACCGCATCCTGCGGGCCTTCCTCACCGTCATCAAGGCCACGCTGCGCACGAACCACTTCCAGCGCAACGCCGACGGTGCCCCGCACTCCTACCTGTCGATCAAGCTGGACCCGCAGGCGATCCCGGACCTTCCCGCGCCGCGCCCGGCGTTCGAGATCTGGGTCTACTCCCCGCGCGTCGAGGGCGTGCACCTGCGCTTCGGCAAGGTCGCCCGCGGTGGTCTGCGCTGGTCCGACCGGCGCGAGGACTTCCGCACCGAGATCCTGGGCCTGGTCAAGGCGCAGATGGTGAAGAACACCGTCATCGTGCCGGTGGGCGCCAAGGGCGGCTTCGTCGGCAAGCGGCTGCCGGACCCGTCGGTGGACCGCGACGCATGGCTGGCCGAGGGCATCGCCTCGTACAAGACCTTCATCTCCGGTCTGCTCGACATCACCGACAACATGGTCGGCGGCGAGGTCGTGCCGCCCAAGGACGTCGTGCGCCACGACGAGGACGACACCTACCTCGTCGTCGCCGCCGACAAGGGCACCGCGACGTTCTCCGACATCGCCAACGAGGTCGCCGAGTCCTACGGCTTCTGGCTGGGCGACGCCTTCGCCTCCGGCGGCTCGGCGGGCTACGACCACAAGGGCATGGGCATCACCGCCCGCGGCGCCTGGGAGTCCGTCAAGCGTCACTTCCGGGAGCTGGGCCACAACACCCAGACCGAGGACTTCACGGTCGTCGGCGTCGGCGACATGTCCGGTGACGTCTTCGGCAACGGCATGCTGCTCTCCGAGCACATCCGCCTGGTGGCCGCCTTCGACCACCGCCACATCTTCCTCGACCCCACCCCGGACGCGGCCGTCTCCTACGCCGAGCGGCGCCGCCTGTTCGAGCTGCCGCGCTCGTCCTGGGCCGACTACGACACCTCGCTGCTCTCGGCGGGCGGTGGCATCCACCCCCGTACGGCCAAGTCGATCCCGGTCAACGCGCACGTGCGCCAGGCCCTCGGTCTCGATGCGGGCGTCACGAAGATGACCCCCGCCGAGCTGATGAAGGCCATCCTCAGCTCCCCGGTCGACCTGCTCTGGAACGGCGGCATCGGCACGTACGTCAAGGCGTCCACCGAGTCGCACGCCGACGTGGGCGACAAGGCCAACGACGCCATCCGCGTCGACGGCCAGGACCTGCGCGTCAAGGTCGTCGGCGAGGGCGGCAACCTGGGCCTGACCCAGCTCGGCCGCATCGAGTTCGCCCTGTCGGGCGGCCCGGAGTCCACCGGTGGCCGGGTGAACACCGACGCCATCGACAACAGCGCCGGTGTGGACACCTCCGACCACGAGGTGAACATCAAGATCCTGCTGAACGGTCTCGTCACCGAAGGCGACATGACCGTCAAGCAGCGCAACAAGCTCCTCGCGGAGATGACCGACGAGGTCGGCGAGCTCGTCCTGCGCAACAACTACGCGCAGAACGTCGCCCTGGCCAACGGCGTGGCCCAGGCCCCCAGCCTGCTCCACGCGCACCAGCGGATCATGCGCCGGCTCACCCGCGACGGTCACCTGGACCGCGCGCTGGAGTTCCTGCCCTCCGACCGGCAGATCCGCGAGCGGCTCTCCGCCGGACGCGGGCTGACCCAGCCCGAGCTGGCCGTCCTCCTCGCCTACATCAAGATCACCACGGCCGAGGAGCTGCTCACCACCGAGCTGCCCGACGACGCGTACCTGCAGCGACTGCTGTACGCCTACTTCCCGCAGCCGCTGCGCCAGTCGTTCGGCGAGCAGATCGACAACCACGCGCTGCGCCGCGAGATCGTCACGACCGTTCTGGTCAACGACACGGTCAACACCGGTGGCTCGACCTTCCTGCACCGTCTGCGGGAGGAGACCGGCGCGTCGCTGGAGGAGATCGTCCGGGCGCAGACCGCGGCCCGGGAGATCTTCAGCCTGAACGCCGTCTGGGACGCCGTCGAGGCGCTCGACAACGTCGTCGCCGCCGACGTCCAGACGCAGATCCGGCTGCACTCGCGCCGTCTGGTCGAGCGCGGCACACGCTGGCTGCTCAACAACCGCCCGCAGCCGCTGCAGCTGGCCGAGACCATCGCGTTCTTCCGGGACGACGTGGACACGGTCTGGGCCGAGCTGCCCAAGCTGCTGCGCGGTGCCGACATGGACTGGTGGCAGTCGATCCACGACGAGCTCACCGCCGCGGGCGTCCCCGACGAGCTGGCGACGCGGGTCGCGGGCTTCTCGTCGGTCTTCCCGGCGCTGGACATCGTGGCCACCGCCGACCGGACGGGCAAGGCGCCGCTGGACGTGGCCGAGGTCTACTACGACCTCGGGGACCGGCTGCACATCAGCCAGCTGATGGACCGGATCATCGAGCTGCCGCGCTCCGACCGCTGGCAGTCCATGGCCCGCGCCTCCATCCGTGAGGACCTCTACGCGGCCCACGCGGCGCTCACCGCAGAGGTCCTGTCCGTCGGCAACGGCGCCTCGACGCCGGAGCAGCGGTTCGAGGAGTGGGAGGAGAAGAACGCCGCGATCCTCACCCGCGCGCGCACGACGCTGGACGAGATCCGCGGTTCGGACGCGTTCGACCTCGCCAACCTGTCGGTGGCCATGAGGACGATGCGCACCCTGCTGCGTTCGCACGGCTGACGCGTCGGCTCCGCATCCGAGTAAAAGGGGCGGCTCCGGGGAAAACCCCCGGAGTCGCCCCTTTCGCGTGCTAAGAGAGACGGATGAGAGTCGTTTCGCGGCTTGTGTCCACCCCGGCGCGCCGGGAGACGGCCGGCGCGGTGGCCGTTCATCTGGCCCTTGCCGTCATCGGCTTCACCCTCCTCCTGTTGATCAACCGCCATGTCGGGCACGGCGTGCAGTGGCTGCTGTACCGCTGGGACAGCGGGAACTACCTGAAGGTCGCCGAGCGCGGCTATCCGAGCTTCATCCCCTACCGTCCCGACGGGACGCCCGACTACAGCCGGCTCGCCTTCTTCCCGCTCGTTCCCGCGCTGATCCGTGGCCTGCATCTGCTGACCGGCCTGCCCTACGCGTACGCGGGAGTGGCGATCTCCTGGTGTACGGCGGCGGTGGCCGCGGCGGGCGTCTACCGGCTCATGAGGGCGGCCGGAGCCTCTCCCGGCGCGGGGTACGCGTGCGTGGCGCTGTGGTCCTGCTCGCCGTACGCCTTCGCGCTGTGGGTGCCGTACTCGGAGGCCGTCTTCAGCGCACTGCTGGTGTGGGCCATGGTGGCCCTGCTGGCGCGGCGGTGGCTGACGGCGGGCCTGCTGTGCCTGCTGGCGGGCGCGGTGCGGCCGACGGCCGTGGTGCTGATCGCGACGGTGGTGCTGGCCGCGGGCTGGGCGCTGGTGCACCGGCGCGACGGATGGCGGCCGGGGGCGGCGCTGGTGCTGGCGCCGCTGGGGCTGCTGGCGGGCTGGCTGTTCCTCGGCAGCCGGGTGGGCCGCTGGGACGGCTGGTTCGAGGCGGAGCGGGCCTGGGGGCAGTCCTTCGACTTCGGTACGGGCACGGTGCGCTTCATCGGGGACGTGCTCACGTACCGCGAGCGGTGGAACGCGGAGGACGTGCGGCACGTGGCCGTGCTCGCCGTGGTGCTCCTGACGGCGGTCGGTGTGCTGGCCCTGGCGCTGGACCGGACGGTGCCCCGGCTGCTGGTGCTGCTGGTGGCCGGGGCGTGGCTGCTGATGATGGGGACGCCGGGCTCGCACTACTCGAAGCCGCGCTTCATGCTGCCGTTCCTGCCGGTTCTGCTGCTGTTGGTGGCCCGGCCGCTCGCGCGTGCTCCGCTAGTGGTGCGGATCTGTCTCTACGGTGGGGGTGCGGTGGTCTCGGGGTGGTACGCGGCGGGATTGCTGGCGCTGTTCGAAGGATCGCCGTGACGCGAGCCGTGCCGTCCGCCGCGGCCCGGCAAGGCCCGGAAGACCCAGGCCCGGTAGGACCAGAAGCGGAAGAGGGTGGCCGTGCCGATGCCCAGGAACTTGAAGAGGTTCCCCAGCAGCGGGCCGCGCCAGCCGAAGCCGTAGGTGGCGATGTAGAGGACACCGTTCTCGATCACCAGTCCGATGCCGCTGAAGGCCGCGAAGAGGAGGACCTCCCGGCTGCGGCGGGTCTTGTCGCGGTCCCGGTAGGTGAAGTAGCGCAGGCCCAGATAGTTGAACGTGATGGCGACCACCGTCGCGATCACGCTGCACCGCACCACCGGCAGTCCGGTGGCGCCCCGGCAGACGTTGAAGACGCCGAGGTTGACGAAGATCCCCAGGCCGCCGACCGTGCCGAACTTGGCGAACTCGTGACCGAGCGCGAGCAGGCGGTCCCTCCCGGACGGGCGCTTCCCCCTCGACTGCGTCGGTCGCACGGGCATCTCCAGATACGGTCGCCACGCGTAGCGGACATTTCACGTAGACAGCAGATTGTAGTGTAAATTGCCGCAAAAACTGACGCAGTGCGACGGGGTGACCACAGTGGGCGAGGAACTGGCATGACAGAGGCGGTACTGCTCGTCGGCGGCAAGGGCACTCGGCTCCAGCCGCTCACCATCCACACGCCGAAGCCTATGGTCCCGGCCGCGGGAGTGCCGTTCCTGGCCCACCAGCTGGCGCGTGCCAGAGCCGCCGGCGTCGACCACGTCGTCCTGGCCACCTCGTACCTCGCCGAGGTCTTCGAGCCGTACTTCGGCGACGGCTCCGCCCACGGCATCCGGCTCACGTACGTCCATGAGGAGGAACCCCTCGGCACGGGCGGCGCCATCCGGCACGCCTCCCGGGCCCTGTCCGCGAGGCCCGGGGAGCCCGTGCTCGTCTTCAACGGCGACATCCTCACCGGACTCGACATCGCGCACCTGCTCCTGCGCCACGAGCGCGCCCAGGCCGATGTCACCCTGCACCTGACGAGGGTCGCCGACCCGCGGGCGTTCGGCCTCGTCCCCACCGATGCCGACGGCCGCGTCCTGGCCTTCACCGAGAAGCCGCGCCACCCGGACGAGATCGTCACCGATCAGGTCAACGCCGGCTGCTACGTCTTCCGACGCGAGGTGATCGACTCCATCCCCGCGGGCCGCCCGGTCTCCGTCGAACGGGAGACCTTCCCCGGGCTGCTGTCCGACGGAGCCCTGCTGCACGGCGTGGTCGACGCCTCGTACTGGCTCGACCTGGGCCGCCCGGCCTCCTTCGTCCAGGCGTCGGCCGATCTCGTCCGCGGCATCGTGCGCTCCCCGGCGGTGCCCGGAGAGCCCGGGGAGTCCCTGGTGCTGCCCGGTGCCCACGTCGGCGGCGGGGCCAGGCTCTGCGGCGGCACGGTCGTCGGCGCGGGTGCGCACATCGGGGCGGGTGCCGAGGTCGAGGGCTCCGTCGTCCTGGACGGCGCGCACATCGAGGCGGGGGCGCGCGTACGGGCGTCCATGGTCGGCACCGGCGCCCGGGTGGGCCCGCGGACCGTGCTCGACGGCGCGGTGATCGGCGACCACTCCGAGATCGGTGCCGACAACGAACTGCGCGAAGGGGCCCGCATCTGGTGCGGCACCACCATCCCCGACGCCGCCATCCGCTTCTCCGCCGTGTGAGCCGCACGGGTCGTGCATCGTGCACGTCGAACGCCCTGCCCACCGTGCTGCGTCTCGTGCAGGGCCTGCACCATCCCCTGGAGACAGTTGTGAACAGCCGTTTGAACATCCGTTTGGCCGCCTGAGCCGTCCCCCCGCACGTTCCGTCGCAAGGACCAGCCCATGAGCTCTCCGCGCACTCCCGCCGGCCCGCCCCTGCCCGCCGAATGGGGCCGCACTCCGCTGACCGTCGTGATGCCCACCTACAACGAGGCGCAGAACCTGCCCACCATGACGGAGGCGCTCATGGCGCTCCCCCTGGAGGGCCTGCGGCTGCTGGTCGTCGACGACGACAGCCCCGACGGCACCGGCGCCATCGCCGAACAGCTCGCCGAGAAGTACAACGAGGCCGAACGGCGCGACGAGACCGGCCGCGTCCGCATGGGCGTGCTGCACCGCACGGCCAAGGAGGGCCTCGGCCGGGCGTACGCCGCCGGGATGGAGCGGGCGGTCGCCGAGGGCGCCGCCTACGTCCTGCAGATGGACGCCGACGGCAGCCACCCCACCGAGAAGATCGCCGACATGCTGGGCGTCGCCCTGGCCACCGGTGCGGACGTCGTGGTGGGCAGCCGGTACGTGCCCGGCGGCACCCTCTCCGACGCCTGGAAGACCCACCGCAAACTGCTCTCCCGCTGGGCCAACGCCTACGCCAGCGGCATCCTCGGCACGCGCGTCCGCGACATCACCGGAGGCTTCAACCTCTGGAGCGCCCACGCGCTGCGCACCATCGATCTCGGCAGTGTCGACAGCGCCGGCTACAGCTTCCAGGTCGAGACCAAATACCGCGCGCTGCGGGCCGGATTCACCGTGATGGAGGTGCCCATCCACTTCGAGGACCGCACGGCAGGAGAGTCGAAGATGGACCTGGCCGTGCAGCTCGAATCCGTGGCCATGCCCTGGCGGCTGCGCTCGAAGACCCTGCGCGCGGCCGCGACACGGCCGGCCGCCAAGCGCTCCCGCTGACCCGTGATGCCGGCCATGGCCTCCAGGGCCCGCCTGCCGCACCGGGCGGCCGCGGTCGCGGTCCTGCTGCTGACCGCCCTGCTGCTGCTCATGGTGGTCCGGCTGCCCTGGTCCGGTGACCTGGGGATGCACGGTGCGGTGCTGGAGCGGCTGCGTGCGGACCTCCTCCACCCGGGCAACCCCCTGGTGGACGAGGACACCGCCAGCCCGTACTACTCGCCCTGGGCGGTCGCGCTGGCCCTGGTGGCGTCGGTGAGCGGCTGGGGAACGTTCGGGGTGCTGCGGCTGGCGGCCCTGGGAGGGCTCGCCCTGCTCGGCAGTGGGATCGCCGCCTTCGTCCGTACGTTCAGCCGCCGGCGTGCGGCCGTGCCCCTCGCGCTGCTGTGCGTCCTGCTGCTGTACGGCGTGCGGCTCTTCGCCTGGAGCGGGGTGCCGGGCCTCAGCTCGCTGTGCCTGACCCTGGCCTATCCGAGCACCTTCGCCCTGGGCCTCACCTTCCACCTGTGGGCGCTGCTGCGCTGGGGGCTTGAGGAGGCATGGGGGCTCCTGGGGTTCCTGGGGCTGGGAGCGCTGCTGGCGGCGGTGCTGCTGTGCCATCAGTTCACCGGCGCCGTCGCGGTGCTGGGCGTCGGTGCCCTGCTGGTCGGGGCGCGGCCCGGGCCAGACCGGAACCTGTGGCTCCGGATGGCGGCGGGGGGTGCGCTGGCGCTGCTCGTGCTGCTGTCCTGGCCGTACTACCCCTTCCTGGCGCTGCTGGACGGAGGCGGGCTGGACGCCGTCCACCGGCCGCTGTACGACTTCCTGCCCGAGCGGTTCTGTCTGGTGGGGCTGGGCGTCGTCGCCCTGGCGATCCGCTGGCGGCGCGACCGTCGCGATCCGCTGGTGCTCCTCTTCGTGCTGGGCGCCATGATCTTCGCGGCCGGCTGGCTGAGCGGGCACTACGCGTGGGGCCGTGTCCTGCCGGCCATGCTGCTGCCCGCCCAGCTCGCGCTGGCCATCGAGGTGGCCGAGGCCGGCGGCGCAGGGCTGCGCCGGGCCCTGCCGGCGGTGACGGTGGCCGCCCTGCTGGTGGGGGCGTGGATGCAGGCGGGGGTGCTGTCGTACGTCCTGCGCAGGGACGCCATTCCGCCCGTGCTGCGCGACGTGCCCGCCTTCGGGCTGTGGCGAGGGCTGGGCTGGGCGGTGGCGCAGGTGCCCAAGGGGGCGACGGTGATGACGGACGACTTCTATGCGCTGCGCACCCTGCCCGCCTACGGGCCCTACACCGTCGCCCCCGCCTATCCGGATCTCTTCCTTCCCGACGAGAAGCGGCGCCGGGACGCGACACGGCGCTACTTCGCCCCGGCCACTTCCCGGGCCGAACGGCTCGGCATCCTCAAGGAGTACGGCGTGCGATGGGTGCTGCAGAAGAACGGCGGCGGGGGTCTCGCCCCGGACGATCCCGCGCTCAGGAGGGCGGCCCGGGGGCCGGGCGGACTCGCGCTGCTGGAGGTCGTGCGGCCGTGACCGCCACGGAGGTTCCCGTCCCCCCTGCCGCCCCCGCGGACATCGTCGGGTGGCTGCGAGGCCGCGCCTCGCGGCCGGTGCTGACCGCGGCGCTGCTGCTGTACGTCCTGAGCTCGATCCGGGCCTACGCGAAGGACCGTACGGGCCTG
The DNA here is from genome assembly GCF_020328095.1 of Streptomyces sichuanensis. Taxonomy (NCBI): domain Bacteria; kingdom Bacillati; phylum Actinomycetota; class Actinomycetes; order Kitasatosporales; family Streptomycetaceae; genus Streptomyces; species Streptomyces sichuanensis. Next base: position 34,028 of record NZ_JAIXMK010000073.1, on the reverse strand, counting down.
GACAACGCGGTCGTGGTGCGGGCGGCGCAGGCCCTGCTGGAGGGCGGCTCGCCGTACGCGGACAAGCGGTTCCTGTACCTGCCGGGGGCTGTGTTCGCGGCGGTGCCGCAGACCTTCTTCCCCGAGCGGGTCCTGTTCTACGCCGTGCCGGTGGTGACGGGTGCCTTCGTGGCGGTGGGGGCGGTGCTGGCGCTGCGGATCTTCTCGGTGCGGGCGGACAGCCGGCTGGCGGCTGCCATGGTGGTCGGCATCGCGCTCTTCCTGCCGTTCCACAGTCTGGTCTTCCTGGGCAACTGGACGGCGGCGTCGGCGCTGGCGTTCCCGGCGGCGCTGCTGCTGGCGCGGCGCGGGCGCTGGTCGGGGGCGGGGATGGTGGTCGGGGCGGCGATCGCGCTCAAGCCGATGCTGGTGCCGATGCTGCTGGTCTTCGTGCTGGCCCGGCGGTGGCGGGCGCTGGCCTGGGCGGTGGCCCTTCCCGTGCTGCTTTCTCTGGCGGCGGCGTCGGCGATGCCGCGGCCTGGGCTGTTCTTCACCCGGACGCTGCCTTTCCTGTTGCACGGCCAGGACGCGTACGCCCGTCCGTACGACGCCTCGTGGCCGGCGGTGCTGCCCCGCTTCGGGGTGCCGCACACCCTGGCCTTCGCGCTCGCGGCGGCGGCGGGGGTGGTGGTGCTGGGCTTCGCGTGGCTGCGGTGGCGGCGAGGGGGCGCGCCCGGGCTGCAGCTGGTGGAGTGCGCGTCGTTGTTGATGCTCGCGGCGTTCGTGGTCTCGCGTCCCTCGTTCCTGAACTACGCGCTGGTCGTGGCGCCTTCGCTGGCGGCGTCGGTGGTGGAACGGGGGGCGGCGGTGCGGTCGGTGTGGTTCTGGATGCCGCTGGTGCCGCAGTTGGGCGGGGTGCCGTGGCCGGGGCTCGACACCGCCCAACGGCATGCGTACCGGGACATCGTGATGTTCACGGGGCTGGCGGCGGTGCTCGCTCACGCGGCCTGGCGGGGGAGCGGCGAAGAAAAAGGGGTGGTAACTGTCAGTGATGACGGTTACTCTCTGTGTAGTGCGATCGCGTCCTCGGCCGATTCCGATGCGATCGCGTCTCCCACCGATTCCGAAGTGAGGTGACCCATGCCCGCCTCCGATGTCAGCGTCGTCGTCATCGTTCACAACGACGCCGAGCGACTGCCGCGCGCCGTGCGCTCGGTCCTCGGGCAGTCCCTGCGTCGCCTCGACGTCATCGTCGTCGACGACTGCTCCGCGGACGGCTCCTACGAGGTCGCCCGCAGCCTGGCCGCAGCCGACCCCCGCGTGCGCTGCCTGCGGCTCCCGGCCAACAGCGGCGGGTGCGGCGCGCCGCGCAACGCCGGCCTGGACGCCGCCCGGTCCCCGTACGTGATGTTCCTCGACAGTGACGACGAACTGCCGTACCACGCCTGCAAGTCACTGCTCCTGGCCGCCGAGGAGAGCGGCGCCGACTTCGTCACCGGCGAGGTCGCCCGGCTCTTCGAGGAGACCGGCACGACGGGCCTGTGGTACCCCGAACTCTTCACGGACGCCCGCCTCGTCGAGGGCATCCGCTCCGCCCCCGAATACTTCCTCGACCACCTCTCCACCAACAAGCTCTACCGCGCCGACTTCCTCGCCCGGCACGACCTGCGCTTCCCCGAACACCTGCACTACGAGGACCAGCTCTTCTCCGCCCGGGCCTTCACCCTGGCGCGGGCCTTCGCCGTCGTCCCGTGGCCCGTCTACACCTGGCACCTCGCCGGCGACCCCGCGAGAGGACCGTCCATCTCCTCCAGCAGACACAAGATCCAGAACGTCAGGGACCGCATCACCGTCGCCGGCCTGATCGACACCTTCCTGGAGGAGAGCGGCAACGCCGCGCTCAGACCGGCGAAGGACGCCAAATTCCTCCGGCACGACCTCCGCCTCTACCTCGGCGACCTGCCCTTCCGCGACCGCCGGTGGACCGAGGAGTTCGCCGCCACCGTCAGCCCCTATCTGAGCGGCATCGCCCCGGAAGCCTTCGCCACCGTGCCCCGCGAACAGCAGCTCTGCCAGTACCTGCTGCGGACGGGCCGGCTCGCCGAGGCCGCCGAGTGCGCGCGCACGCTGGACCGGCCCCTGATCGCCCCCCGCCACACCGTCCGGGACGCCGCCGGACGGACCTACTGGGGCCGCACCCTCCCCCAGGACGAACAGGCCGCCGCCGCACTGGACATCAGCGCCTGGCGGCTGGACGAGCAGCCCTTCACCACCGCCCCCCTGCGCCACGAAGTGGTGCGGCTGGAGCCGTCCGGGACACGCCTGCGGATCTCGCTGCGCACCTACGACCCGGCCCGCGTGCTCGACGGCACGGCGCCCGTCACCGCCGAACTGCGCATCGCCGCCACCGCCGAACCGCTGGTCGTGCCGTTCCGCTACGACCGGGCCCGCGGCGGGGACGGGCCGGACGCGCAGGTCCGCACCGCCGAGGCCGAGCTGGACCTCGGCCTGGTCCCGGTCGGCGCCAAGGGATTCCGCGGGCGGCGCCACCCGCTGGTCGCCCTGGACCGGCTGGGGCTGACCCGCAGCGACCCGCTGCTGGCCCCCGCCGACCTGCCACCGCTGCGGGCGCGCGTCGGCCGGCACACCGTGCGGGCCGCGTGCGAAGGACACGGCGTGGGACGCCTCGAACTCGCCTGGGAGCGCGCCGGAGCCCTCGCCCGCGCCGAGGACCTCGCGCCCGGCCTGTCGCCCGTACGCCGCCGCGTCCACCGCCTGACCCGCCGGGTGACCGGCCCCCGGGCCAAGGCCCTCACCTACCACGAGCTGCAGAAACTGCCCATCGACGACGGGCTCGTCGTCTTCGAGGCCCTGGAGGGCCGCGGCTACGCCGACAGCCCCCGCTACCTCCACGAGGAACTCCAGCGCCGCCGCCTCCCGCTGCGCGCCGTCTGGTCCTACTCCGGCAGCCGCTCCTCCTATCCCGAGGGCGTGGAGCTCATCCGCCGCGGCAGCTGGGAATACGCCCGCACGGTCGCCCGCGCACGCTACTGGATCGACTCGCACGGCTTCCCCGTGCTCTTCACCAAGCGGCCGGGCACCCGCTACCTGCAGACCTGGCACGGCCAGGCCCTCAAACACATGGGATTCGACACCCCCGAGCTACGGCTCGCCGGCCCCGAACGGCAACGCCTGCACCGCGAGATGGTGGCCCGCTGGGACGCGCTCGTCTGCCCCAGCGAGGAGTTCGAGCGGACCTTCGTCCGGGCCAACGCGTACGACGGCGAGCTGCTGCGCACCGGGCTGCCCCGCAACGACGTCCTCGTCCGGTGGAACGACCCCGCCCAACGCGACCGCGCCGCCGCCACCCGCGAGCGGCTGCAGATCCCCGACGGACGCAAGGTGCTGCTCTACGCCCCCACCTTCCGTGACGGGGTGCGCGGCAGCGGCGAATCCATCCGCGTCGACCTCGCCGAGCTGGTGCGGGAGGTGGGCGAGGAATGGACGGTCGTGATCCGGCCGCACTACTACGAGCGGTTCACCGTCCCGCGCGAGCTGGGGCACGCACTGCGCGACGGGCGCGAGTTCACCGACCTCAACGACCTGATGCTCGCCTCGGACGCCCTGCTCACCGACTACTCGTCGGTGATGTTCGACTATGCCAACCTCGGCCGGCCCATCCTGTTCTACGTCGATGACTACGAGCGCTACCGCTCCGTCTCGCGCGGCACCTACTACGAGCTGACGGACATCGCCCCCGGCCCGCTGTGCACCACCACACGCGAACTGGGCGCTGCGCTCCGCGATGCGGTGGAGCTGCAGGAGCGGTGGGCCGGGGCCTACGCACGCTTCCAGGCCCGCTTCAACCCTTATGAGACCGGGCGGTCGAGCAAGGCCGTGGTCGACCTGTTCTTCGAGGGGAGCGCCCGGTGACGACACGCCACCTCTTCCTCGTCGGCATCGACGTCGATTCCATGGGCGGTTCCCAGCGGGTCCTGCACACCCTCGCCCAAGGGTTCGCCGAACGCGGCCACCGCACCGAGCTCATCGGCATCCGTCCCAGCCCCGAACCGCACACCTACCTCGCCGATCCGGCCTACCGGCGGACCACCCTCTACGACACCCCCGCCCCGCCCTCCTGGCAGGCCGCCTCGCTCGCCGAGCGGCTGCACCCCGCCCGGCTGCGCCGGGCGCGTGGTGAACGGGCGGCACGGAACAAGGCGCGCCGGCGGCTGGCCCGGAGGTTCGCGTCGGTGCCGGCCGGCAGCGAAGGTCTGGTGATCATCGGCTCGCCCTGGGCGGCGGTGTGGCTGGACTCCCTGGAGTGGCCGCTCCACCTGAGGGCCATCGGGCAGTACCACGAGTCGTTCCTGCAGGCGTGCCACACCGTCAACCTGCAGCTGATCCTTCAGTACTACCCAGCCCTGGAGAAGGCGGTCTTCCTCAGTGAACCGGATGCGGCGGAGTTCCGCCGCCGACGGCTGCCGAACGTCGCCGTGATGCCCAACCCCCTGCCGTTCACACCGCTCGACCCCGCGCCCCTGGACACGCGGCGGATCGGCGCGGTCGGGCGGCTCGACCCGGTCAAGCGGCTGGACCGGCTGATCGACGCCTTCGCCGCCGTCTGCCCGGCGCACCCCGGCTGGGAGCTCCACTTCTTCGGCGATGGCCCGCTGGAGCCGGAGCTACGGGAGCAGGCCGCCCACCTGGGCATCGGCGAGCGGGTCCGCTTCCGGGGCAGCGTCCGCGACATGGCCGCCGTCTACCGCGAGCTGTCGGTCGTGGCCCTCACCAGCGAACGCGAAGGCCGCCCCATGGCCCTCGCCGAAGCCTCCGCGGCCGGTGTGCCCTGCGTGAGCTTCGACCTGTCGGGCGGCGTCCGCGAACTGATCACCCACGGACGGACGGGCACCCTCGTGCCGCACGGCGACGCGACGGCGTTCGCGACGGCACTGGGCGAACTGATGGAGGACGGTGCGCTGCGCGCGCGGTACGGCAGGGCGGCGCGCGAGCACGTCGCACCGCTGGCCCTGCCCTCGGTGCTGGACCGGTGGGAGGCGCTGTTCGAGGAGGTGGAGCGGTGACGCCGTCACACGCCCGTCGACGGGCGAACGCCCGGGGTCCGGAGGCCGGGCCTGTGTTTCCGGAAAGGGGCGGGCCGACGGAGGGGGAAGCGCTTGCGCAGCCTGCGTTCGGCAATGGCGGCGGCGGACCGTACGCCGGGCACGAGCCGCAGCGCGAGCGAGCCGCCCGTGGCCGCGTAGGGCTGGGCCACCAGCACCCCGCACCGCGCGCTCACGGCCACACCCGGGCGAGGGGCGGCCCCGCCGCTGAACACGCCCCGCACGGCCGTGCGCAGAGTGCCGCCGTGCTCGCACCGGATGCGCACCCGGACGTCCCATACCTGGGCCGGGCCCGGCCGGTGGCCGTGGGTGGACAGCCCGGCGAGGTCGACGTCGAGCGCCGCGGTCCAGCCCGCCTCCTCGGCCACCAGCGGGGCCGAGTGCTCCACCACCGTCCCGTCGCGGTCCTGCAGTCGGAGTTCCACGTCGACCGTGTGCGGACGGGCCGCCGCCAGCCGCCCGTACAGCTCGTGGACGCGCAGGTGCAGCCGGGCCCGGGGGCCGAGTCCCCGGGACAGCGCGGCGTCGACGGTCACCGGCAGCCGGCGGACCGGCTTCGCGCCGGGCCCGGTGAGGCCGTCGAGGAGCACCTCCGGGAGGTCCGGTGCCCAGACCGGCCGTCCGGCCGCCTCGGCATAGGGCGGGAGCAGCCGGGCGGGACGGGCGGCCAGCTGGGCCAGGCGCTCCAGGTCGCGCGGGACCGGCGAGGCCAGGACGACCCGGGCGATCCAGCGGGCCGGGGCGCGGGCGGCGCGCAGGTCAGCCTCGTCGTAGGCGGCCAGGCAGTCACGGGCCACCTGCCACCAGGTGGTGCCGTACGCGGGCCCGTGGGAGGGCAGTTCGCGGGCGTACATGCGCAGGTCGTGGTCGAGGAACTTCACCCGTGCCGCGTGGGCGAGGGGCTTGCTGCCGGCGTCGAGGAAGACGTTCACGCCGTGCTGATGGGCGAGGACGCGGGCCCGCCAGTTGGCGACGCTGCCCCGGTCGAGGGAGATCGACGGCCGCGCCGCGTTCCGGCGCACGTGCCAGATGTAGACGGGGTCGGGAACGGTCGCCACCCGGGGACCTGCCGCGAGGACACGCGCGGTGAAGACGAAGTCCTCGTAGTGGAATGCGCCCTCGGGGAAGGCGATGCCATGGCCGGTGAGGAAGGCGCGCGCGTACAGCTTGTTGACGCAGAGGGTGTCGTGCAGCAGGGCGGGGTGTTCCTCGGGAGAGCTATGGACGGCGGGCCTCCGGTAGAGGCCGCGCTGCCAGGGGGTGTCCCGCCGCCGGGGGAGCTCACGTCGCACGCACAGCCCCGCGGCGACGGGGACGTCGTGCCGCAGGGCGGCGTCCAGCAGGGCGGCCACCGCGCCCGGGGGGAGCGCGTCGTCGCTGTCCAGGAACATCACATACGGCGCGGTGGCGGCCCGGACACCGTCGTTGCGGGGGGTGCCGCAGCCTCCGCTGTTGACGGTGCGGTGGACGACCTTCAGGCGCGGTTCGCGCTCGGCCAGGCGGTCGAGGATGTCGCCGGTGCCGTCAGTGGAGGCGTCGTCCACGGCGACGACCTCGGCGACGACCGGGCCCTGGGCCAGGGCGGAACGGACGGCGTGGGCGATGTGCCCGGCGTCGTCATAGCCGATGACGATCACGCTGACCTGCGCGGTGGCAGGAGTTCCGCTCCCGTTCACTGTCACAGAAAACAGTCTTATCCGATAAGTACGACAAGTGGGCACCATGGTCACCCATGCGGGGCGGGACGGGGAGAGACGGGGGAGGGACACAGATGGGACCGATGGCGCTACCGACGGCACGGGCGACGGCACGGGCGACGGTCTTGCGGACGCTGCTGTGGACGGTACTGAGACCGGCGGCAGCACGGCTTGCCGGCCGGTCCGGGGGCAGCCGGTCCGGGGGACGGGCCGGAGCCCACGGGTCCGGCAGCCCGTCCGGTGACCGGTCCGGTGGCGGACGGCGCGTCTCTGCCGTGCTCGTACCGGCCGTGCTCGTACCAGCCGTGCCTGCCGGTGTCATGCTGCTGCTCGGCCTGTGGGGGCTGGACCGGGGCACGATGTGGCGGGACGAAGCCGCCACCTTCCAGGTGGCCCGCCGCTCGCTGCCCGAGATCTGGCACATGCTCGGCAGCATCGACGCCGTGCACGGCCTGTACTACCTGCTGATGCACCCGCTCCTCGCCCTGTGCGCCGACGAGACGGTGCTCCGCCTGCCGTCCGTGGCCGCGGCGGCCGCCACCGCGGCGCTGGTCGCCCTGATCGGCAGCCGGCTGGCCCGGCCCCGGGTGGGGCTGTGGGCGGGGCTGCTCTACGCGGTCACCCCGTTCGTCAGCCACTACGCACAGGAAGGCCGCTCGTACGCCCTGGTCGCCGCCGGCGCCGCCCTGGCCACGTGGCTGCTCATACGGGCCGTCGAGGACGACTCCCCCTACCGGCGCTGGGTGGGGTACGGGGTGGTGGTCGCGGTCACGGCGCTGCTCCACGAGTTCGCCGTGCTGGTGCTCGCCGCGCACGCCGTGACCCTGCTCGTCTCCCGGGTGCCGTGGCGCACGCTGCGGCGCTGGGGGTGCGCGGCGGCGGGGGCGTGCGGGGTGCTGGCGCCGCTGGCGGTGGTCTCCCGCCGCCAGAGTGAGCAGGTCGCGTGGATCCGCACGCCCGGCCCCGAGCAGGCGCAAGCACTCCTCCGCGCCTTCGCGGGCCCCGGCGAGGCCGTCCTGACCGTCGTCGTGCTGCTGGCCGTCGTGGCGCTGCTCCTGCCGCTGCCCCGCACCGGGCCGCTGCGGCTGAGCACGGTCGCCCTGCCGCTGGCCCTCGTTCCGCCGGCCCTGCTCTACCTCGCCTCCCAGCGCCAGCCGCTCTTCCTCGACCGCTATCTGCTGTTCAGCCTGGCGGGCGTGCCGCTGCTCGCCGCGGCCGGCGCGGAACGGCTGCTGGGGGTGGTGCCGTGGCGCCGGGCTGTGACGGTGGCCGGTGTCGCGGTGGTCGCCGCGGCCTTCGCCGTCCACCTGACCGTCCAGGAGCTGGAGCGGTTGCCGGCGAGCCGGGGCGACGAACTCGCCCGGGTGGCCTCGGCGGTGGGGCGGGTGGCGCGGCCGGGGGACGCGGTGCTGTTCCTGCCGCTCCACGAGCGCCGCACGGCCCTGGCCTACCCGCGGGACTTCGCTGGGCTGCACGACCTCACCCTCAAGCGGTCGCCCGCCGCCTCCGGCACGCTCCTGGGCGAGGAAGTGGGCACGGCGGAGCTACGGGCCCGGCTGGGCCGGCTCCCCCCGCGCGGACGGGTGTGGGTGGTGGCGGACACGACCACGGTCGGCACCCCGTGGTTCCGTGCCCAGCGCGCCGAGCGGGCCAAGGTGGGGGCGCTCGACACGCTGTACCGGGAGGAGTCCACCGTGTTCGTCCGAGGCGGTGCGATATCGCTCTACCTGCGCCGGTAGACACGCCACAGGACGCACCTGTCGGAACAGGACACACCCACAGGACACACCCATCGGACGTCACTTCACCGCTCCGGCCATCACCCCGCTCACGAACTGGCGCTGGAAGGCGAAGAAGACCGCCAGCGGAACGATCATCGAGAGGAAGGCGCCCGACGCGAGGATGTCCACGTTGTCCCCGAACTGACGGACCTGCTGCTGCAGGGCCACCGTGATCGGAGGGTTGCCGCTGTCGGCGAAGATCAGGGCGACGAGCATGTCGTTCCACACCCACAGGAACTGGAAGATGCCCAGGGAGGCGATGGCCGGTCCGCCCAGCGGCAGCACCACGCGGGTGAAGAGCCGCAGCTCGCCCGCCCCGTCCAGGCGTGCGGCCTCCAGGAGTTCGCGGGGGATCTCGGCGAAGAAGTTGCGCAGCAGGAAGACGGCGAAGGGCAGTCCGAAGGCGGTGTGGAAGAGGATGACGCCCACGGTGGATTCGAAGATGCCCAGGGCGTTGAAGAGCTTCGCCACGGGAATGAGGGCGACCTGCACGGGGACCACGAGCAGCCCGACCACGACCATGAACCACCAGTCCCGGCCGGGGAAGTCCAGCCAGGCGAAGGCGTATCCGGCGAGCGCGCCGATGAGGATGACCAGCGCCGTCGCCGGGATGGTGATCACGGCGGTGGTCAGGAGGGACTCCATGACCTTGTCGTTGCCGAAGAGCGTGCGGTAGCTCTCGGTCGTGAGCTGGGCGGGGTGGCTGAAGACCTGCCACCAGCCCGAGGAGGCGATGTCGGACTTGTCGCGCAGCGAGGACAGCAGCAGCCCCACCGTCGGCATCAGCCAGAACAGCCCGACCACGACGAGGAGCGCCTGTGTCGCACCTCCGCCGAGGCGGGCGGCGATGCGGGAGGGCAGTGACTGCTCGGCCCGTACGACCGTGTTCGCGGCTGCGGCCGTGTTCGTGGTGGTGGCCATCACCGGCCCTTCCTCTCCTGGCGGATCCGGCGGATGTTCACGATCACCACGGGTGTCACGAGCAGCAGCAGGAACACGGCGATGGCGCTGCCCACGCCCTGGTTGACGTCGGTGCCGAAGGACGACTGGTAGAGCTGGAGCGCGAGGACGTTGGCGTTGTCGAGGCTGGAGCCGGGGGCGATGATGTAGACGAGGTCGAAGATCTTCAGCACGTTGATCATGAGGGTGACGACCACGACCGCGAGGACCGGTGCCAGCAGCGGCACCGTCACCCGCCGGAAGACCTGCCATTCCGTGGCGCCGTCGACCCGTGCCGCCTCCAGCAGTTCGCGCGGCACTCCCGCCAGGCCGGCGGCGATGAGGACCATCGCGAAGCCCGCCCACATCCAGATGTAGGCGCCGATGATGGACGGGGTGACGAGGGTGGGGCCCAGCCAGTCGACGCCGTTGTAGGCGGAGGCGAAGTTGGCGGCGGGCAGGCGCAGCCGGGCGCCGTCCGCGGCCGCGGGCAGCGTGAAGGTCCCGTCGGCGTCCGTGGTGGCCGAGGCGACCGTCCGGCCGTCCTTCACCGCCTCCACCGCGATGCCCGCCAGGGCCTTCTCACCCGCGTCGATCTTGCCCGCGGTCCCGCCGCCGCCCTTGGTGAAGTCCATCCACACCGTGCCGGTGACCTTCCCGGCCACGTCGCGCGCCGGTATCGCCTCCTTCGCGCCGCCCACGTCCTCCGGTTTGACGGCCACCAGCGGCAGCGCGACCGCCGTGCCCGCCCGTACCGCCGCCTTGGTGGTGTACGCGCCGCCGCTCGCCGCCAGGTCGCCGGTCGGCCGGGGACGGGCGCCCGGGTAGGGGGCGGGGGCGGCGAAGGTGTCGTGGATGCCCACCCACACGGCGTTGGCGACGCCGCGGTCCGGGTTCTGCTCGTAGACGAGCCGGAAGATGATGCCCGCGGCGAGCATCGAGATCGCCATCGGCATGAAGACGACCAGCTTGAAGGCCGTTCCCCAGCGCACCCGCTCGGTCAGCACCGCGAAGATCAGGCCCAGGGCGGTGGCGACGGCCGGGGCGACGACCACCCAGATGACGTTGTTCTTCAGGGCCGTGCGGATGCGTTCGTCGGTGAAGACCTCCTGGTAGTTGTCGAAGCCGACGAAGCCGTCGCCCGACGCGTCGAAGAGGCTGCGGTAGACGGAGTAGCCGATGGGATAGACGACCAGGGCGCCGAGCAGGGCCAGTGCGGGCAGCAGGAAGCAGGCGGCCACCCAGGGACGGGTGCCCAGCACGCTCTTGCGCCTGCGGGCCGGCGCGGCGGACGGTGGGGGAGCGGTCGCGGTGGTCACGGTGCCGGTCCCGTCCCGTCAGCTCTTGAACGCCTTGGCCGCGTCGGACTCCAGCCGCTGCTGGGTGCCCTCCACGTCGCCCGGGTTGCGCAGGAAGTCCTGCAGCTGTTTCCACTCGCCCTGGCCGGGCTTGCCGCCGAACGAGGCGGGGGCCTGGTCGGACATGTCGAAGCGGAAGTCGTCCCCCGCCGCGACGAGCGCCTTGCCGATGGAGCGCAGGACCTCGTCCGGGTAGGCGGACGGATCGAGGTTCTTGTTGGCCGATACGAAGCCGCCCTCCGCGGCCCAGATCCGTGCCGCGTCGGAGGAGGCCAGGAACGTCAGCAGCGCCTGCGCCGCCTGCCCGTCCTTGAGTGCCACGCCCACGTCCCCGCCCGTCACCACGGGCGAGCGGCTGCCCACGGCCGGGAAGGGGAAGACCTTGGCGTCCTTGCCGATCGTCGCCTTGGCGCCGGTGATGTTGGCCGCCGCGAAGTCTCCCTCGAAGACCATGGCGGCCTTCGCCTTCTCCCCGCCGGTGAACGTCTGGGTGACGGAGGTGGGGAACTGGGTCTGCAGCGCTCCCTCGTTGCCGCCCGCCAGCAACTCCTTCTTGCCGAAGAGCTGGCCGAGCGTGATCAGCGCCTCCTTGACGGACGCGTCCGTCCACTTGATCTTGTGCTGGGCGAGCTGGTCGTACTTCTCCCGGCCCGCCTGGGAGAGGTAGACGTTCTCGAACCAGTCGGTGAGGGTCCAGCCGTCGGCGCCGCCCACCGAGACCGGTGAGACGCCGTAGTCGGCGATCGCCTGCGCCGTGTGCAGGAACTCCTGCCACGTCTTCGGCTCCTTGACGCCCGCCGCCTCGAAGACCTTGGTGTTGTACCAGACAAGGGACTTGTTGGTCGCTTTGAAGTACACACCGTACTGTTTGCCCTCGTGGGAGCCGAGATCCCGCCAGCCCTTGGCGAAATTCTTGTCAAGCTGTGCGGTGGCCTCGCGGCCGAGCGGCTTGAGCCAGCCCTTCTGGGCGAACTCGCGCAGCACGCCGGGCTGTTGCAGCATCGCCACGTCCGGCGGATCGCCGCCCGCGACCTTCGAGCCGACGAAGGCGGACATGTCGTCGCCGCTGGGCACGAAGGAGACCTCTGCGCCGGTGCGCTTGGCGAACTCGTCCAGCACCTTGGTGAAACTCTTCTGCTCGGCGCCCGTCCAGACGGCCGTCACCTTCAGCTTCTGCCCTGCCAGCTTGGGGAGTTCGACGGTGTGGGTGATGACGTCGGACTTGCCCGGGACGGGCTTCGAGGTGTTCTGTTTGCCGTCGTCGCTCTTGTCGTCGCCGTCGCCGCACCCCGCGGCGGTGAGGGCCAGTGCCCCCGCCGCGACCAGGGCAAGTGCGCTGCGTGCCGCTCGTGTTGTGCGTAGCGATGGACGTGTTGGCGTACGCATGGCCGTACCTCCTGTGCCCGGTCCCCGCAGGCGGCCCTGCCGCACGTCACCCCGGCATACCGGCCGCACTCCCGTGCGACAGTCCTACGCCCGGTCACGAGCCGCCGCAATACCGTCTCCGGTGTCAACTCGCCTATCGTGACCGGGCTGTGACGCGCTGCCTAGAGCAGAGGCGGCGCCGCCTGCGCCCCGGCGGACTGTGCTGCGCGCTGCAGCGCGCTGGCCAGGAGGGCCAGATCCGTGGGCCCGTTGCCCAGCTCGCGCAGCGGGCGGCGGGTGGGCGGATCGCCCATGCGCTGCCAGTCCAGCGGGACCACCGTCGGGCGCAGCGTCGCCGTGCGGGGGATCCGGCCGGTGACGCGGCCGGCCTGGAAGGGCGTCGCCCCCGCGTCGTCCGGGCGCTGCAGACGCCCGCGCCCGGGGACCGGCCCGTCGCTGCCGTCCGGACCAGCCCCCGCCGGGGCGTTGGGCGCCGGGGGCGCGATCTCCAGGGCCACGCGCAGCCCCGCGTGCTCGACCGCCGCCGTGTCGGCCGTGCGCTCCGGCCGCCCCGAGGCGGCGATCAGATGCACCCCGAGCCGTTCGCCGTCCCGGGCGACGGCCTCCAGTGCCCGGACGACCGAACCGGCGGCCGGGCGGCCCGTGCTGCCGAGCGCGGGCGCGACGAGCGCGTCGAAGTCGTCGACGAGGACCACGAGCCGGGGCAGGGCCGTGTCGGCCGTGCGTGTCGTGGCGTCGCTGCGCTGCGTGCGGAGCTTGAGGGTGCCGCTGGGCGCCGGTTCGAGGTCGCCGGAGAGCGGCTCGGACGGACGCCGGGGCGGGATGACGCCGGGGTTCGCCGCGGGGGCCTGGTGCCGGTCGTGCCAGGCGGTGAAGTCGAGCGTGCCCAGCAGCTCGGCGCGGCGCTTGAGCTCCGAGATGAGCGCCTGGGCGAACTCCCGCATGCGCACCGGGTCGGCGGCGGCCAGGTAGGTCGACACGTGCGGCAGGTCCGTGCAGACGCGCAGGCCCTCGCCGCGCTCGGCGGCGGCGCCGTCGACCAGGACGAGCGAGAGCCGGTCCGGCCGGTCGGCGGCCGCGAGCGACGCGGCGAGCGAGCGCAGCAGCTCCGTCTTGCCGCTGCCCGGGCTGCCCTCCACCAGCAGGTGCGGGCCGTCGGCCGCGAGGTCGACGGTGAGCGGCCCGTGCGGGCCCGCGCCCAGGACGGCGACGGCACGGCCGCCGGGCCGGGCGCCCCGGTCGGTGGCTGCCGCCCAACGGGCGGTCAGCGAGGCGGGCGTGGCGCGGGCGAGCCCCAGCTCGTCCAGCAGCCGCGAGGTGCGGGGCAGGGCGGCCGCGATGCGGGAGGCGTGCGCGGGGTCGCCGGCGTTCTCGGCCATGCGCAGCGGCGCCAGCGCCCTGGCGAACCGTTCGGCCCAGGCGCCGGACACGGCGTCCAGGGCGCCGATGACGGTGGTCCCGGCGCCGGGGCCCGCGGCGTGCGGACCGGTGCCCGGCGCCGCGACCGTGCGTGCTTCGGACCGGGCCGCCCGGTCGGCGGCGGCCGCCCAGCGCGGTACGGGCACGGAGGCGCGCTCGCGGGCCTCCGCGGCGGGCGGCGGGGCCGCGGGGGCGCGGTGGATGACCTGGACCACGGTGGCCACGTCGCCGCTCAGCAGGGCGACCGCACCGCAGTGCGGGAAGGCGGGCGAGGCCGCCTCGGCCGTCGCGAGCGTGGCGGCCACGGGCGAGGAGGGCGTCGTGGCCGGGGCCTCCGCGAGGCACAGGAGGTGGATGCCCGCGGCCGGACCGCCCACGGCCAGCCGCGCCACCGTCTCGCGCAGCGCCGCCGATCCGGGGTCCCCGTCGACGATCAGGACCGTGTACGGCCCCTGGTGGCCCGCGGCGGCCGTCGCGACGGCCTCGGGGGAGGCGCTCGCCCAGTGCGGGCCCAGCGGCCCGTCGTCCAGGCGCCGTACGAGCTCGGCCGTACGGGCCTCGGCCTGCTCCCGGTCGTGGGCGAGCAGCAGCCGGCAGTCCTGGCCGTGGGCGGGGCGCAGTTGCGGCAGCCAGCCCAGCCAGGACCACTCCGCCATCCGCTCCTCGACCGGGCGTGCGCGGTCGGCGCTGATCAGGACGTATTCGAGGATGGTGGGCGCGTGCAGCGCGGCCAGCTGGGCGAGGACGGAACGGGCCAGCCCCGACAGGCGGGCCCGGGGCCCGGCCAGGCCGAGAGCGCCCACGTCGCGCAGCCCGACCGTCACGGGGACGGACGGCAGGGGGCCGCCGCCGTCCGGGGCGTAGCGGTCGGCGGTGCCGAGGCGGACGGTCAGCAGGTCGGGGTGGCCGGGGCCGCGCTCCCACAGCCGCGGACCGGGCCCGAGCGCCGTCAGCAGCACCGCCGCCGGGTCCGGCCAGCGCTCCCGCAGGGCGCCGGCGGTGGTCAGGACGTCCCCGGCGCCGCTCACGGCGCCGGGCTGCAGCTCTTCGGCGTCGTCCGGGGTGCGCTGCGCGCCGCCGAGGCCGCCGGCCAGCCGGCGGGCCCAGGCCCCTATCCCGCGGTTGCGTCGCCGGCCCTCGGCGGCGTCCGCGGCGGGCACCTCCAGCGGAGGGCCGGCGGGGTGCTCGGCCAGGGTCGCGAAGCCGGCGCCGCGGGAGGTGACGCCCGATCCGGCACCGCCGCCGGAGGCGGCGCTGCCGGGAGCCACCGCCGTGCCGAAGCCGGCGAGGCCCGTGGCCGTCGACGTACCGGCGGACCGTGCCCCGGCCGGCGGTTCGTCCGCGGTGCCGGCCGGGCCCACCCGCAGGTGGCCCTCGCCGTCGGGGACGGCCGGCAGCACGCCCGGCCCGTCGCCGGCCGGTCCGTACAGGCTCAGCGCCGACTCGCCGACCCGCAGCAGCGCCCCCGGCGGGAGCGGGCGGGGCGTGCCGTCGACGGACTCGCCCTCCAGCGTCGTGCCGTTCGTGGAGCCCAGGTCGTGCAGGGTGACGCCGCCGTCGTCGGCGAGGGTCACCGCGCAGTGCAGGCGCGAGACGTCCGGGTCGTCCAGCGGGATGTCCGCCGAGCTGGAGCGGCCCACGCGGACCTCGCCGCCGTGCAGCAGGTGGACCCCGCCGGCGTCGGGGCCGGAGACGACGTGGAGGCGGGCGGTGGCGCCCGGGACGCCGGAGGGCAGCACGCCCGCGTGCCGCTCGGGCCCGACGGGGGCGCCCAGGGAGAGCACCGCGCCGTCGACGAGCGGCGGCTCGCCGAGGGCGCACCGCTGCGCGTCGAGCCGCTCGGTGCCGGCGTACACGACGACGGCACCGCTGCCGAGGTCGGAGCCGGCCGCGGCGACGGCGGCGGCGAGGCCGCTGGACACGGCGGCCAGGGCGGTCCCCGCAGGGGCGGTCACGAGCACATCGCAGGCGCACGTGGTGTGGCCGCTGAGCGGCCCGAGGACGGTCAGCCGGATCTGCATCGCCGTCAACGGTCCCTTCCTGCCCCGGGTGCGCGACAGGGGCCGGGCGGCCTTTCCCCCACCTCGCACGGGCGCATCGGCACGTACAGGTCACCACGTCGCGCGGGGTTTCCCGCTCCCTCCCCGGCACGTCCGTGCTGCGAGCATCCTCGCACCTGCCACCGGCGACGCGCCCGGCGAGAGCCGTTTCGTGATCTTGAACGACCATCCGAGTATGCGGAACCTTCGGCTCACCATCCGGCGATGGCGGGTTTCTTTTGAGAGTTGCCTGCTCCCGACTGATTTCTCGCGGTTTCTCGCCGTTGGTGACACACGCCGGGGAGCCCCCGGGCAACCATCCGCCCATGACCCGCGTCTTTCCCCCGAGCCCCACCGGATTCGTCCGTCCGACGGTCCGCGAGGCGGCACTACAGTGGGCAGAAGGCGAAAGCCGGATCAGCAAGGACCGGACACAGCTCGGATCACGACCAGGGAGCGCATGACGTGCGGCCGGTAGGCAGCAAGTACCTGCTAGAAGAGCCGCTCGGACGCGGAGCCACCGGCACCGTCTGGCGGGCCCGTCAGCGCGAGACGGCCGGCGCCGAGGCGGCGGTGGCCGGACAGCCGGGCGAGACGCTGGCGATCAAGGTCCTCAAAGAGGAGCTGGCCAACGACGCCGACGTCGTGATGCGCTTCCTGCGCGAGCGCTCCGTCCTGCTCCGGCTCACCCACCCCAACATCGTCCGCACCCGCGACCTCGTCGTCGAGGGCGATCTGCTCGCCCTGGTGATGGACCTGGTCGACGGCCCGGACCTGCACCGCTACCTCCGGGAGAACGGCCCCTTCACACCCGTGGCGGCCGCCCTGCTCACCGCGCAGATCGCCGATGCGCTCGCCGCCAGCCACGCCGACGGCATCGTCCACCGCGACCTGAAGCCCGCCAACGTCCTGCTGAAGAACGACGGCGGCCAGATGCACCCGATGCTGACCGACTTCGGCATCGCGCGCCTGGCCGACTCGCCCGGCCTCACCCGGACCCACGAGTTCGTCGGCACCCCGGCCTACGTCGCGCCCGAGTCCGCCGAGGGCCGCCCGCAGACCTCCGCCGTCGATGTCTACGGCGCCGGCATCCTGCTCTACGAGCTGGTCACCGGCCGCCCGCCGTTCGCCGGCGCGACCGCGCTGGAGGTGCTCCACCAGCACCTGAGCGCCGAGCCGCGCCGCCCCACCACCGTCCCCGAGCCGCTGTGGACGGTCATCGAGCGCTGCCTGAGCAAGCGGCCCGAGGAGCGCCCCAGCGCCGAGAACCTCGCCCGCGCCCTGCGCGTGGTCGCCGCCGGCGTCGGGGTGCACGCCTCCCCGGCCCAGGCCGAGGCCGCCCTGGGCGTCGCCGCACTGCTCGCGCCCGACCCCGAGCCCACGTCCGTCCCCGGCACGGGCCTGGGCACGGTCCCCGGGGCCGGCGACGCCGATGCCACCCAGATGCTGCCGCCCGCCGCCCCGGGCTCGTACGACCCGAACGCGGCGACGAGCGTGATGCGCAGCACCGGCCACGGCGCCGGTGCCTCCGCGGACCCCACCCAGGTGCTGCCCGCGGGTTCCGGCCCGCAGGGCGGCGGGGACCCCACGCGCGTCATGCCGCCGGTCCCGCCGGGCCCCCCGCAGCACCAGCAGCAGCCGCAGCAGGGCGACAGCCCGCACCCCTGGCAGACCCAGATGCGCGCGGCCCGCGACCGCAACGAGCAGACGCAGTACCTCGACCCGGGCGAGGACCCGCTGCGCCGCCGCCCCGTGCGCCGGGCCGCCCCCCAGCAGCAGCCCCCGCGGCCGCCGCAGGGCGGGGGGCAGTACCCCCAGCAGCAGTACGGGCAGCAGCAGTACGGCCAGCAGCCGTACGCGCCCCAGGCGCAGCAGCAGCCGCAGCCCCAGCAGTACGCGCCGCGCCCGCCGCAGCGGCAGCAGCCCCGCTACCAGACGCCGCAGGCACCTCAGCCGCCCCAGCGGCAGGCGCAGCCGCAGCACTACGCCCCGCCGCCCGCACCCGAGCCCCCGGCGCCGCCGCGCCGCGAGCCGCGTCCGCCGCGGCAGCGCAGCGCGAACCCCATGCGGATCCCGGGCCTGGGCTGCCTCAAGGGCTGCCTGTTCATGATCGTGGTCCTGGTCGTGGGCTCCTGGCTGATCTGGGAATTCACCCCGCTCAAGGACTGGGTCGCCGACGGCAAGAGCTTCTGGGACGCCACCTGGGACTGGGTCACCGACGCCAAGGACTGGGTCTCCGGCCTGGTCTCCTCCAAGTAGCCGGACGAGCGCCCGGACAAGCGGCCGGGCGCCGCGCGCAGAGCCCGTCGGGACCTCCGGGGTGGTCGATATGTCGACACCCGACGGGTGTTTTCTGCCTCAGAAGTAACGGTTGGCACCGAATCGGTGTCCCCAACCTTCCTCCGGCCGCGTAGCTTGGTCGCCAGCGAGCCTGTCGGATGACGGAGGAGTCGGGGAACAGTCTTGGCACGGAAGATCGGCAGCCGGTACACCGCCCACCAGGTCCTGGGCCGCGGCAGCGCCGGGACGGTGTGGCTCGGCGACGGCCCCGAGGGCCCGGTCGCCATCAAGCTCCTGCGCGAGGACCTCGCCTCCGATCAGGAGCTCGTCGGCCGCTTCGTGCAGGAGCGCGCCGCCCTCCTCGGTCTCGACCACCCCCATGTGGTCGGCGTCCGCGACCTCGTCGTCGACGGCGCCGACCTCGCCCTGGTCATGGACCTCATCCGCGGTACGGACCTGCGGACCCGCCTCGACCGCGAGCGCCGCCTCGCCCCCGAGGCGGCCGTCGCGATAGTCGCCGACGTCGCGGACGGCCTCGCCGCCGCGCACGCCGCCGGCATCATCCACCGGGACGTCAAGCCCGAGAACGTCCTCCTCGACATGCAGGGCCCCCTCGGGCCCGGCGGGGCGCACCCCGCGCTGCTCACGGACTTCGGCATCGCCCGGCTCGTCGACTTCCCGCGCCCGGCCCGCGAGCGCACCGGCGACGGCCCCGGTGGCCGCCCCGCCGGCCAGCGCAGCGTCATCGGCACCCCCGACTACCTCGCCCCCGAGATCATCGAGGGCCTCCCGCCGCGCGCCTCCGTCGACGTCTACGCCCTGGCCACCGTCCTGTACGAGCTGCTGGCCGGCTTCACGCCCTTCGGCGGCGGTCACCCGGGCGCGGTGCTGCGCCGGCACGTCACCGAGACGGTGGCCCCGCTGCCCGGCATTCCCGACGAGCTGTGGCAGCTCGTCGTCCAGTGCCTGGCGAAGGCGCCCGCCTCCCGGCTGCGCGCCTCCGAGCTCGCGGCGCGGCTGCGCGAGCTGCAGCCCGGCCTGGCCGGGATCCCGCCGCTCGACATCGACGAGCCCGAGGAGCCGGGCGACGGTGCGGAGCGCGAGAGCGCCTACGAGGGCGGGACGACCCCGCCTCCCGCTCCCGAGCCGCGCCGCCGCGGCGTGGTGCCGCTCGTCCCCGGTGCCGTGTCCGACTCCAGCCGCGACACGCACACGAGCATGCGGGTGCCGGGTCCGGAGGAGCTGGCGGGCGGTGCGCACGGCACGGCCCGCGCCCCGCGGACGGCAGGGCAGCGCCGCGCCGGTTCGGCGCGGCACCGCTCAGCGGCGGAGGTGCGCCGGCGCCGCATCCGGCTCGGCGCGGCGGCGGTGGCGCTGGCGGCGGCCGCGGGCGTGGGCGGCTGGTTCGCCGTGGGAGGCGGCACGGACACGGGCGACGCGAAGCCGGGCGGGAAGCAGCCGGGCGTCCACCGCACCGAGCCGTCCCGGACGCCCGGACACGGCCCGGCCCAGGGCTCGGTGGAGCCCCTGCGATAGGGGCGGCCGGGCGGTGCGCGGTGGCCTCGATCACATCCCTTCGGGCCGGGTTGCCCCGCGCAGCCGTTAGGCTGGGTGCGTGGCAGTCGTTGATGTATCCGAAGAGCTGAAGTCCCTCTCCTCGACCATGGGGTCGATCGAGGCCGTTCTGGACCTCGACAGGATGAGGGCCGACATCGCCGTGCTTGAGGAGCAGGCGGCCGCCCCGTCCCTGTGGGACGACCCGGACGCGGCCCAGAAGATCACCAGCCAGCTGTCGCACCTCCAGGCGGAGCTGCGCAAGGCCGAGGCGCTGCGCGGGCGCATCGACGACCTCGGGGTGCTCTTCGAGCTCGCCGAGGCCGAGGACGACGCGGACACCCAGGCCGAGGCCGAGGCCGAGCTGGCATCCGTCCGCAAGGCGCTGGACGAGATGGAGGTCCGCACCCTCCTGTCCGGCGAGTACGACGCCCGTGAGGCCCTCGTCAACATCCGCGCCGAGGCCGGCGGCGTCGACGCCTCCGACTTCGCCGAGCGCCTCCAGCGCATGTACCTGCGCTGGGCCGAGCGCCACGGCTACAAGACCGAGATCTACGAGACCTCGTACGCCGAAGAGGCCGGCATCAAGTCGACCACCTTCGTCGTCAACGCTCCGTACGCCTACGGCACGCTCTCCGTCGAGCAGGGCACGCACCGCCTGGTGCGCATCTCGCCCTTCGACAACCAGGGCCGTCGCCAGACGTCCTTCGCGGGCGTCGAGGTCCTGCCCGTCGTCGAGCAGTCCGACCACGTCGAGATCGACGAGTCCGAGCTGCGCGTCGACGTGTACCGCGCGTCCGGCCCCGGCGGCCAGGGCGTCAACACGACCGACTCCGCGGTCCGCATCACGCACATCCCCACCGGCATCGTCGTCTCCTGCCAGAACGAGCGCTCACAGATCCAGAACAAGGCGAGCGCCATGAACGTCCTCCAGGCCAAGCTCCTTGAGCGCCGCCGCCAGGAGGAGCAGGCGAAGATGGACGCGCTCAAGGGCGACGGCGGCAACTCCTGGGGCAACCAGATGCGTTCGTACGTCCTGCACCCCTACCAGATGGTCAAGGACCTCCGCACCGAGCACGAGGTGGGCAACCCGCAGTCCGTGCTCGACGGCGAGATCGACGGCTTCCTGGAGGCCGGCATCCGCTGGCGCAAGCAGCAGGAGCAGCAGGAGAAGTAGCCCTTCCTCCTCGAATCCTCGAAACAAGCCCGAACAACCCCCCGTATAGCCGGACATCACGCCCGTAACTTCCTTGACGCTGCCCGGAAAACTGGGAAGGCTGGCGTGCGGCATGCGTATCACTGGGGCACGTGTGGCGGGGGGCGAGCGTCCCGGCCTGTACGAGGTGTACGGCCGGTTCGGTCACGCCGCCCCCGAAGCGCCACCGCCCCGTGCATAGCTGCTCCATTGACGAGATCAGCTACTGGGGGTAGCAGGCATATGACGAACAAGACGCGGCTGCGCGTGGCGCGCATAGCGGCCGGCGCGATGATCGCCGCGGGTGCTTCGCTGACGGCCGCCGGCGCGGCCTCGGCCGCCGGTGTCGACGTCGGCATCGGGGACAAGGTCAGCGTGGACGTCCACACCGCGGACGGCACCGACCCCACGACCGGCCCGACCTCGATCCCGCAGCCCACGACGCCCGGTGGCACCACCGGCGGCGGCACGACGGGCGGCACCACCACGGGTGGCGGCACGACCGGTGGCGGCGCCACGGGTGGCAGCACGACCGGTGGTGAGACGACCGGCGGCGGCACCACGGGTGGCACCACCACGGGCGGTGGGACGACCGGTGGCGGCACGACCGGCGGCAGCACCACGGGCGGCGAGACGACCGGCGGCGGCACCACGGGTGGCAGCACGACCGGTGGTGGCACGACCGGCGGTGAGACCACGGGCGGTGGCGCCACGGGTGGTGGCACGACCGGCGGCGGCACCACGGGTGGTGGCACGACCGGTGGCGAGACCACCGGCGGCGGCACCACGGGCGGCAGCACGACGGGCGGCGGCTCCACCGGTGGCAGCACCACGGGTGGCGGCACGACCGGCGGTGGCACCACGGGCGGTGGCAGCACCACCGGCGGCGGCTCCACCGGCGGTGACCACGGCACCTCCGGCGGCGGTACGACCGGCGGTGGCACTCACGACGGCTCCGCCACCGGCGGCACGGGCGGCAGCGGCAGCACCGGCGACGACGCCCGCACCTGCCCGGTCGACACCGACGGCAACTGCAACACCAGCCCCGACAACGGTGGCTCGCAGCCCGTCCAGCAGGGCAAGGCCAAGGAGGAGCTGGCCCAGACCGGCGAGCTCGCGCAGACCGGCGCCGGTCAGACCGCCTTCCTCGTGGCCGGTGCCGCGACGATGATCGCCGGCGGCGTCGGCTTCCGCATGCTGCCGCGCCTGATCAACCGCAGCACCGCCGCCTGACGGCACCAGGCACAGCACGACCGAGGCCCGGGGCGCTCCTGCACCCCGGGCCTCGTCCGTCCGTACCGTCGCGTGTCCGTACCGTCACCGTCGTCTGCCCGGCCGCACGCGGTGCCGCACGCGGTCGCAGCTGCTGCCGCTATCCCGCGAAGCCGCGGACCAGCACCATCACCGCGACGAGCGCCACGAGCAGCACGATCAGCGCCGCAGGCGTCAGCCCGGCGAAGATGCCTTCCTGATGCTGCAGCCGCTCGCGGCTGGCCCGGCAGACCGGGCACCTGCCCTCGCTGACGGGGGCCGCGCAGTGGGCGCACACCAGTCGGTCGCATGTCATGCGATGTCCTCCTCCGGTACGTCCAACGCGCGGGGGCAGCATGCGGTTCCCCTTACCACTGTGCCAGCTTTCCCGCCGTTCGGCGCGCGGGGTCCCGCACACCGTGCCACAGGAGTCGATTCTCCAGGATTTGTCCCCGAACCCGGTGGTCGGGTGGGCGTCAACACGGGATGCCGACTGCGCGTACACGGACGGTTCGGTATGGTCACGCACACCGACGGGCGCTGCGAAACGCGGCGTTCCGTGCCGCTCTCCAGGCCGACACGTGGTGCACTCGTGATCCGATTCGACAACGTCTCCAAGTCCTACCCCAAGCAGAACCGTCCCGCCCTCCGGGACGTCTCGCTTGAGATCGAGAAAGGCGAGTTCGTCTTCCTCGTCGGTTCGTCGGGTTCCGGGAAGTCGACATTCCTGAGGCTGCTGCTGCGCGAGGAGCGGGCCAGTCACGGTCAGGTCCATGTGCTCGGCAAGGACCTCGCCCGGATCTCCAACTGGAAAGTGCCGCAGATGCGCCGCCAGTTGGGCACGGTCTTCCAGGACTTCCGGCTGCTGCCGAACAAGACCGTCGCCCAGAACGTGGCCTTCGCCCTGGAGGTCATCGGCAAGCCGCGCGGGGAGATCCGCAAGGCCGTCCCCCAGGTCCTGGAGCTGGTCGGTCTCGGCGGCAAGGAGGAGCGCATGCCCGGTGAGCTCTCCGGCGGTGAGCAGCAGCGCGTCGCGATCGCCCGTGCGTTCGTCAACCGTCCCCTGCTGCTGATCGCCGACGAGCCGACCGGCAACCTGGACCCGCAGACCTCGGTCGGCATCATGAAGCTGCTCGACCGGATCAACCGGACCGGCACCACGGTCATCATGGCCACCCACGACCAGCAGATCGTCGACCAGATGCGCAAGCGCGTCATCGAACTCGAACAGGGCCGTCTCGTGCGCGACCAGTCGCGCGGCGTCTACGGCTACCAGCACTGAACCGCCTGAAGGCACTGAAAGGACGCCATGCGCGCCCAGTTCGTCCTGTCGGAGATCGGCGTCGGTCTCCGCCGCAATCTCACGATGACCTTCGCGGTGATCGTCTCCGTCGCCCTGTCGCTCGCCCTCTTCGGCGGCTCCCTGCTCATGCGCGAGCAGGTCAGCACGATGAAGGGCTACTGGTACGACAAGGTCAACGTCTCCATCTTCCTCTGCAACAAGATCGACGCCGAGTCGGACCCCGCCTGCGCCAAGGGCGTGGCCACCGACGAGCAGAAGAAGCAGATCAAGGCCGACCTGCAGAAGATGCCGGTCGTCCAGAGCGTCCAGTTCGAGACGGCCGACGAGGCGTACAAGCACTACAAGGAGCAGTTCGGCAAGTCGCCGATCGCCGGTTCCCTCACCCCGGACCAGATGCAGGAGTCCTTCCGGGTCAAGCTGAAGGACCCCTCCAAGTACGCCGTCATCTCCAGCGCCTTCTCCCAGCGCCCCGGCGTGCAGGTGGTGCAGGACCAGAAGACCCTGCTGGAGAATCTCTTCAACCTCCTCAACGGGATGAACTACGCGGCGCTCGGCGTGATGGCCCTGATGCTGGTGGTGGCCCTGATGCTGATCGTCAACACGGTCCGCGTCTCCGCCTTCAGCCGCCGCCGCGAGACCGGCATCATGCGCCTGGTCGGCGCGTCCAGCTTCTACATCCAGATCCCCTTCATCATGGAGGCCGCCTTCGCCGGCCTGCTCGGCGCGGGCTTCGCCTGCGTCCTGCTCGTCGGCGGGCAGTACTTCCTGGTCAACAACTGGCTGGCCCACCACATCGACGTCATCCAGTTCATCGGCTGGGACGCGGTGCTGGCCAAGCTGCCGCTCGTGCTCGCCATCGGCCTGCTGATGCCCGCACTCGCCGCCTTCGCGGCCCTGCGGAAGTACCTCAAGGTCTGACGGACACCGGGAGAAGCGCCCAGGGCGCCGTGCGGTCAACTCACCGTGCGGCGCCCTTCGGTGTCCTAGACTCACGCGCATGCCCGGCCCGACGATGTTCGTTCCGCCGCGCCGCGCCCGCCGCGGGGCCGTTCTGACATTGGTCTTCGCGGGTGTGCTGGCGACCGGCGCCGTCACGGGCTCCTGGGGCGAGGAGGGGCAGGACGGCCGGAATCCGGCCGTGGACCGCACCCCGCCGCGCACCGCCGCCCGGGCCGTCGACCGCAACGCCCTGGAGGCCGCCGCCGCGGAGGCGGCCGAGGACGGCAAGTCCGGCTCCGAGGCGGCCGCCGAGCTCATCGACCGCAGCGGCGACGCCTGGAGCGTCGTGTACAGCCCCCGCGAGTACGAGGGCTTCGCCCTCGCCCTCGACGGCGCCTACGTGGGCGTCGGCCTGACCACCCGCCGCACCGGCGGCGGCCGCATGGAGGTCGACGCCGTGCGCCCCGGCGGCCCCGCGGAGCGGGCCGGGGTCCGGCCCGGCGACCGGATCCGCACCATCGACGCGGTCGACGTCACCGGGCGCCCGGTCACCGACGTCGTCTCCCTGCTGCGCGGCGACGGCCGCACCCTCTCCGCCTGGCCGGCCGCCGCGCCCGGCACGCCCGTACGCCTCGGCCTCCAGCGCGGCGGGCGGCGCTGGGAGCGGACGCTGCTGCGGGCGCGGCTGGCCACCGAGAACGTCGAGGCCGTCCGGCTGGCCGCAGGCGGGCCCGGCACGGCACCGGCCACCCTGATCAAGGTCGGCTCGTTCACCAAGGGCACCGGTGACCGCGTCCGGGAGGCCGTACGGGCGGCCGCGCCCGGCGAGGGCGTGCTGCTGGACCTGCGCGGCAACTCCGGCGGCCTGCTCACGGAGGCCGTCACCGCCGCCTCCGCCTTCCTCGACGGCGGCCTCGTCGCCACGTACGACGTCCACGGCCGGCCGCGCGTCCTGGAGGCCGCACGGGGCGGGGACACCCGGCGGCCGCTGGTCGTCCTCGTCGACGGTGGCACCATGAGCGCCGCGGAACTGCTGACGGGCGCCCTGCAGGACCGCGGCCGGGCGGTCGTCGTCGGCTCCCGCACCTTCGGCAAGGGGTCCGTGCAGATGCCCAGCCGGCTCGCGGAGGGCTCGGTCGCCGAGCTCACCGTCGGCCACTACCGCACCCCCTCGGGCCGCTCGGTCGACGGCGCCGGCATCATGCCCGACCTGGTGGTGCGCGACGACGCCGAGCAGCGGGCCCGCACAGTATTGGGTGGCCTCGGGGGTGGGTCCTAGTGCGAGAATGGCCGCGCTATGGCTAAGAAAGAGAAGACGGGTCGCAAACTGGTCGCGCAGAACAAGAAGGCGCGACACGATTACCACATTCTGGACACCTATGAGTGCGGCATGGTGCTGACCGGCACCGAGGTGAAGTCGCTGCGCCAGGGTCGTTCCTCGCTGGTGGACGGCTTCGTCCAGATCGACGGCGGCGAGGCATGGCTGCACAACGCCCACATCCCCGAGTACGCCCAGGGCACGTGGACGAACCACAGCGCGCGCCGCAAGCGCAAGCTGCTGATGCACCGGGCGGAGATCGACAAGCTCGACTCGAAGTCGCAGGAGACGGGGCACACCATCGTGCCGCTCGCCATCTACTTCAAGGACGGCCGGGCCAAGGTCGAGATCGCCCTGGCCAAGGGCAAGAAGGAGTACGACAAGCGGCAGACGCTGCGCGAGAAGCAGGACACGCGCGAGTCGAACCGGGCGATCGCGGCCGCCCGCAGGCGCCAGCAGGCCCAGCGCGCCCAGCGGGGCTAGTCCCCCTCACGGGAATTCGCTGGCACCGTCGTGCGTTGGTCACGTACGATGGGCGCACAGCACACCGGGTGGTGCCGCGTGTGCGTAGATTGAAAAATCAACATGGGGATGATCGGTTTCGACAGCGGATGTCGAAGCAGGGGAAGCGTGTCGAGGAAGCGGCAATGATCTCGTAAACCATATGTCGCAACCAATAATCGCCAACACCAAGCGCGATTCCTTCGCCCTCGCTGCCTAAGTAGCGACTTGCGAAGTGTCAGCCCGGGGCTGTTCCCGACCCGGATCCTGGCATCAGCTAGGGAACTAAACCACTAGACCCGGTCACGGGGTCCAGTGGGAAATCAAACAGTGGCTGAGCCCGTCGGAGACTTGTTCGCGTGATCTCCGGGGCCGAGAAAATCGCAGCGAACTGCACACGGAGAAGCCCTGGTTCTGCACCGTTGGACGCGGGTTCGATTCCCGCCATCTCCACTCATCCCATGTGAGGCGAAGGCCCCACCGCTCCCGGGCGGTGGGGCCTTAGTCGTACTCGTTCCCGTTCCTTCGGCGGGCAACCGACAGGCCGGGGGCGGCCTCTTACAGAGCGACCTAGGGGGTGGCCGGGTGCACTGGACGCGGACGGCGGTCGTCGTCGTGGCGGGGACGGGTGCGGTGTGGGCGGGCGGAGTCCCGTCCGCCGTCGCGGACGGCCCCGGCGACGGTTCCCACGAGGTGCACCTGCTGGTCAACGGGGCCTTCGGCAACCGCCCCGGCGAGCTGATCGACATCGAGGTGCAGGGCGTGCGCGACCGCGGCGCCGTCACCGTCACCTCGCCCGTCTTCCGCCACCGGGTGCGCCTCGCCCCGCACGGGCCGGACGGGCGGGCCCACCACGCGCGCCCGGCCGTCGCCATGACCGTCAAGCCCGGCACGTACCCGCTGACCGTCCACGCCGGCGGACGGGTCGTCGCCGAGGACCGGGTGGAGGTGCGGGCCCCGCGGCCAGCCGAGTTCCGGGCCGGTGCCCCCGACGACGTGCTGCGGCCGGGGGAGCGGCTCGGGCTCTCCTTCGACGACCTGCGGCCCGGGGCGACCGGTGACGTCTTCACCGCCGTCTCCCCGGCCTTCCGCTCGAAGGTCCGCCTCACCCACGACCCGGCGGGCTCGCACTGGAACAACCCCCGGATGTTCACCGCGCTCGTCGCCCTGCCGCCGGACGTCAAGGACGGCACCTACAAGGTCACCCTCACCGGCGCCGACGGCCGGCGGGTGCAGGAACTGCCGCTGGTGGTCCGCGCCGCCCGGCCCGGTGACGGCGACTACGTCGGCAGGGTGCGCGGCCCGGCCTTCTTCGCCGCGCAGGGCCGCCCCGAGGCGGCCCGCGCGCACGGCCACAAGGTCGCGGCCGGGGGGAAGGTCAACGTCCTGTGGCGGGACTCCTCGCCCGACCCGGGGGAGGAGGAGCGGCTCACCGCGACCTCCCCGGCCTTCGAGCGGCCCGTGCCGCTCCGGCGCGACGCCGGCAAGGCGGGCGACGGCGACGTCCCGCGCTACTACGGGCCCGCCCGGGTCCGGTCCGGGCTCGCGGCCGGGCGCTATCCCGTCACGGTCATCAGCCACCACGGGCGGGTGAAACGGACGGGCCACCTCGTCGTCACCGGCGCCGCCACCGCGTCCTCCGCGTCGACCTCCGCGTCGTCCAGATCCTCCCGTTCCTCTCCGGCGTCCTCGGCTTCCGGCGGTCCGGACCGCACGATGCTGATCGCGGCCGGCGGCGCGGGCCTCGCAGCGGCCACGGCCGCCGCCGTGACGACGGCGACGGTGATGCGCCGCCGGGCCCGCCGCGACGGCTGAGCAGGGGGCGGCGGGCAGCGTCACCGCGCCGCGTCGGCGGAGGCGGCCGTTCGCTTGGTGAGCCGGCCGAAGCAGCCGATGACCTCCTCGTCTTCCTGGAGGAGGAGACGGAGGGAACGCCGGGGGCCGCCGGCGCCTGAGCCGCGCCCCGGAGCGGGCTGTGGGGCGGGGTGCGTCCAGGACGGCACGTCCGCGCCCCGCCTGACCGGCCCCCGTGCTGTTGACTGCCGTCCATGCCCCACGACATGGACCCGCGCCTGCTGCGCGCCTTCGCCGCCGTCGCCGAGGAACTGCACTTCACCCGGGCGGCGACGCGGCTCTACGTCGCGCAGCAGGCCCTCAGCCGTGACATACGCCGGCTCGAACAGCACCTGGGCGCCGACCTGTTCGTCCGGACGACCCGCAAGGTGAGCCTCACGGCGGAGGGCGCCCGGCTGCTGCCGTACGTGCGGCGGGTGCTCGCCGCCCACGACGAGCTGGCGGCGGCCTGCGCGGGCGGCGACCGGCCGTTGCTCGTGGATGCCGGCGGCGGGCCCGTGACCACCGGCCGCCGCGTCCTCGCGGCGGCCCGCCGCGCGGCACCCGACGTGGAGTTCGTCTCCCGCGGCCACAGCGGCCTCACGGGGGCGGCCGCCGCACTCGCCGACGGGCGCCTCGACGTCTCCTTCGGCCGCCTCGACGGCGTGCCGGCCGGGCTGCGGGCCGGCCTGTGCCACCAGCCCGTACGGCTGGAGCGGATGGCCGTCCTCCTGCGGGAGGACCACCCGCTGGCCGCCCGCGCGGACGTGCCGCTGGCCGCGCTACGCGGCGAGACGCTGTACGCGGCCGCCGGGAACCCGGCCACCGCCGAGTGGACCGACCTGGCCGAGCGGCTCTTCGAGGGGCGGGGCATCGCCGTCGCCGAGCCGTTCCCGGAGATCGAGGGCGAGGAGGAGTTCGTCCGGGTCGTGCGCAAACGGGGCTGGTCGGTCCTGGCGAGCGAGGAGTTCGTCTCCGTGCCCGGCATGGTGCTGCGCCCGCTGACCGGCCCGGTGCCGCTGTCGCCGGTGGCGATGGTGTGGCGCCGCGGCCTGCACCACCCCGGCCTGGACGCGCTGCGGACCGCGGCGCGGTCGCTGGCGGCCGCCCACGGCTGGCTGGAGCGGCCGGCGGGGGCGTGGCTGCCGCCGGGCGACGCGGCACTGATGGGGTGCTGAAGGGCGGCCGCCCGGGGCCCGGCGCTGGTTCCTTGGGGGCACCTTGGCCGTGTGGGACTTCCGGGCTTCCGGCCGGGCGGGCACCCTGGGCCGGAGGAGCCACCGACAGGAAGGGTGAACGCCCATGGCAGCGGCCTCCCACGATCTGCGGTTCGACTCCGGGCGGCTCTGCCTCGATCTGGTCGCCACCGTCGAACCGGCCGAACGCCTCGACGGCCCCCGGCGGTTACGGGCCTGGCTGACGGGGGCCGGGCTCGTGCCCCCGGGCACGCCGCTCGACGCCGTCGACGCCGGCTGGCTCGGGCGCTTCCAGGCCGCCCGCGGCCTGCTGCACCGCGTCGTCCACGCCGAGTTCGCCGGCCGCGCCGCCGACCCCGACCTGGAGCGGCTCAACGCCCTCGCCGCCACCGCCCCGCCCGCCCCGCGGGCCGTCCGGGGCACCGACGGCCGGCTGGTGCTCGGCCTCGCCGGCCCGCCCGACTGCGGCGAGCTGCTCGGGCAGATCGCCCGCGACGCGGTGGACCTGCTCACCGACCCGGCCGCCCGTGGCCGGCTGCGCCAGTGCGAGGGCGAGAGCTGCTCGCTCGTCTACCTCGACACCTCGCGGGGCCGCCGCCGGCGTTGGTGCTCCAGCGAGGTCTGTGGCAACCGCGAGCGCGTGGCCCGCCACCGCCGGCGCGCCGTGGCCGGGCAGGCGCTCAAGAGCTGATCCGCCCGGCGGTGAACGCCGCGCCCGCCGCGTCCGTACCCCCGCCCGTAGCCCCGGAGCACCGGGACCGGATCGATCCGCGCTATCGACCCAGGGGGAAGGCGTGCGCAAGGATGCCGTCGTGGCGGACAGGACGAGCGGGGACGAGGACCTGATGCGGTCGCTCTACGCGGAGCACGCCGGTCCGCTGCTCGCCTTCGTCCTCCGCCTGGTCGCGGGCGACCGCCAGCGTGCGGAAGACGTCGTCCAGGAGACGCTGCTGCGCGCCTGGCGCAACGCCGACCGGCTGCGCGGCGCCGCCGGTTCCGTACGGCCCTGGCTGGTGACCGTCGCCCGGCGCATCGTCATCGACAACCACCGCAGCCGGCAGGCCCGGCCCCCCGAGGTCGACCCGGGGCCGCTGGAGACGCTGCCCGCCGCGGACGAGATCGACCGGGCGCTGCGCCTGATGACCATCTCCGACGCGCTGGGCGACCTCTCCGACGCCCACCGGGAGGCGCTGATCGAGACCTACTTCAAAGGACGTACGGTGAACGAGGCGGCCGCGGCGCTCGGCGTGCCGGCCGGGACCGTCCGGTCCCGCGTCTTCTACGCGCTGCGCTCCCTGAAGCTCTCGCTCGAAGAACGAGGAGTGACGGCATGAACCGGCCGGCACCGGACCAGGAGCACACCGCCGTCGGCGCGTACGCGCTCGGTGCCCTCGGCGACGCCGACGCCGCCCGCTTCGAGGAGCACCTCGCCGGCTGCGCCCGCTGCGCGGCCGAACTCGACGACCTCATGGGACTGACCCCGCTCCTCGGCGAGCTCAAGGAGTCGGCGCCGGACCCGGCCTTCCTCACGCCGCGGCCCGAGCTGCTGGACCGGCTGCTCGACGACGTCACCGTCACGCGCCGGGCCCAGCGCAGCCGCAGGCTCTGGCTGGTGGCCGCCGCCGTCGCGCTGATCGTCGCCGGGCCGCTGGCCGGCGCCGCCCTCATCGCACAGGACCCGCCCGCCCACAGCAGCGTGAGCGCCGCCAAGGAGATGTACGAGGACGGGGAGAAGAAGGGAGCGGTCGACCCGGTCACCCAGGTCGACGCGACGGTGTCCCTGCAGAGCAAGCCCTGGGGCACGCACGTCGCCCTGCGACTGGGCCACGTCAAAGGCCCGCTGACCTGCGATCTCGTCGCCGTCGGCAGGAACGGCCAGGAGCAGACGGTCACCACGTGGGCGGTCCCGCCGGCCGGCTACGGCCTGGCGGACGCCGCCACCGCCTGGGCCAGGGAGCCGCTGTACACGCACGGCGGCGCGGCCTTCGACCGGGCCGACATCGCCCGGTTCGAGGTCCGCACGCTCGACGGCAAAAGGCTCGCGACGGTCCCCCTGTGACGCCCCGCGGGTGATCCGCCGGACGCCCCGCAGGTGATCCGTCAACAGGTGACACTCGTGGCAAACCCCTCATGTCCTGACAGGTGCGCTCAGTACCCCTGTTCGCGTACGGTTGACGGCTGCCCTACGCACAGCAGAAGGGGGCCTTGGTGGCCGCGCAGAACGCCACAGACGCGCAGGTGGCGACAGGACCGGCGACGGAGTCCGACGGGGTCCGCGACCGCGAGATCGGTGCCGAACAGCACCATCTGGACCGGGTGTACCGGCGTCTTGAGGAGAAGATCCACGAGGCCGAGTTCCTCATGGACGACGCCGCCAAGCGCGGCCAGGTCGGTACGCCGGGCGCACTGGCCGAGCGGGACGCCCAGGTGTTCCGCGCCGGGGTGCACCTCAACCGGCTGAACAACGAGTTCGAGGACTTCCTCTTCGGCCGCATCGACCTGCTCCTGGGCAAGGACGGCAAGAAGGGGCCCGACGGCGCCTACACCTCCGTCGAGCCCGCCGACGACGCGGTGCGCGACGACCGCGCCGAGATCGCCGAGACGCTGCACATCGGCCGCATCGGCGTGCTCGACGCCGATTACTCCCCGCTCGTCATCGACTGGCGGGCACCGGCCGCCGCGCCGTTCTACCGCGCGACCCCGGTCGCGCCCGGCCGTGTCGTCCGCCGCCGCGTCATCCGCTCCAAGGGCCGCCGCGTCCTCGGCGTCGAGGACGACCTGCTGCGCCCGGAGCTGGTCACCACGCTGGACGGGGCCGCGCTCCCCGTCGTCGGCGACGGCGCGCTGATGGCCGCCCTCGGCCAGGCCCGCAGCCACACGATGCGCGACATCGTCTCCTCCATCCAGGCCGAGCAGGATCTGGTCATCCGGGCCCCCGCCGCCTCCGTCACCGAGGTCGAGGGCGGCCCGGGCACCGGCAAGACGGCCGTGGCCCTGCACCGGGCCGCCTACCTCCTCTACCAGGACCGCCGGCGCTACGCGGGCGGCATCCTCGTCGTCTCGCCGACGCCGCTGCTCGTCGCCTACACCGAGGGCGTGCTGCCCTCGCTCGGCGAGGAGGGCCAGGTCGCCATCCGCGCGGTCGGCAACCTCGTGGACGGCGCCGAGGCCGACACCTACGACGAGCCGGCCATCGCCCGCATCAAGGGCTCCTCCCGCATGCTCAAGGTGCTCCGCAAGGCGGTGCGCGGAGCACTGGAGGTGCCGGTGGCCGGCGTCGAGGTGCCCGAGCGGCTGCGCGTGGTCGCCTTCGGCGCCCGCGTCGAGCTGGAGACCGAGGACCTGCGCCGCATCCGCAACGCCGCCCTCGGCGGCACCGCGCCCGTCAACCTGCTCCGGCCCCGCGCCCGCCGCCTGATCCTGGACGCCCTGTGGTCCAGGGCCGGCGGCCCCAAGCGCTACACCGACCCCGAGCTCGCGGCCGAGGCCCGCTCGGCGTTCGACGAGGACATCACCACCGAGGACTCCTTCCTCTCCTTCCTCGACGCCTGGTGGCCCGAGCTCACCCCGCGCCGGGTGCTGGCCTGCCTGGCCGACGAGAAGCGGCTGGGCCGCTGGTCGCGCCGCGTCCTCAACCCCCGCGAAGTGCGCCAGCTGGCCCGCTCGCTGCGCCGCCTGGACGCCGCCGGCCGGGGCCCGCTGTCGGTGCACGACGTGGCGCTGCTGGACGAGCTGGAGACGCTGCTGGGCGTCCCGTTCAAGCCCAAGCAGCCGCGTGAGGCCGATCCCCTCGACCAGCTCACCGGGCTGGAGGAGCTCATGCCCCAGCGCTCGGAGTCGCGCCGCGAGCGCGCCGAGCGGCTGGCCCTGGAACGCCGCGACTACGCGCACGTCATCGTCGACGAGGCGCAGGACCTGACGCCCATGCAGTGGCGGATGGTCGGCCGCCGCGGC
Organism: Streptomyces sichuanensis; assembly: GCF_020328095.1. Classification (NCBI taxonomy): domain Bacteria; kingdom Bacillati; phylum Actinomycetota; class Actinomycetes; order Kitasatosporales; family Streptomycetaceae; genus Streptomyces; species Streptomyces sichuanensis. The sequence goes on along the minus strand of NZ_JAIXMK010000073.1, from coordinate 983 downwards.
CGCCACGCCACCTGGACGATCGTCGGCGACCCGGCCCAGTCCTCCTGGTCGGACCCCGACGAGGCCGGCGCCGCCCGGGACGAGGCGCTGGGCACCCGCCCGCGCCGCCGCTTCCAGCTGACCGTGAACTACCGCAACCCCGCGGAGATCGCCGAGCTGGCGGCGAAGGTGCTGGCCCTCGCGATGCCGGGCATGGAGTCGCCGCGCGCGGTGCGCTCCACCGGCGTCGTGCCCCGCTTCACCGTGGCGGGCGACGACCTGGGCGCGGCCGTGCGGGAGGAGGCGCTGCACCTGCTGGCCGACGTGGACGGCACGGTCGGCGTGGTCGTCCCCATGGGCCGCCGCGCGGAGGCCCGCCAGTGGCTGGCGGGGCTGAGCGAGCGCGTGGTGGTGCTGGGCAGCCTGGAGGCGAAGGGGCTGGAGTACGACGCGACGGTCGTGGTCTCGCCCGCCGAGATCGCCGACGAGTCCCCGGCCGGCCTGCGCGTGCTCTACGTGGCCCTCACCCGCGCGACGCAGCGTCTGACGGTGCTCTCGGGCGGGAAGGACGACCCGGACGAGAACGGGGTGCCGGACCTGCTGCGGGACTGACGGCTGCGCCGTTCAGACGTTCCCCAAGCGGAACGCGCCCTACCGGAATGACTTCCGGGACCGGTTTGTTAGCCTGGGTACGGCACCGGCTCGATCCAAGCCCCCGGGCCCAACCTTAGTCGCTTCGAGCGACCACTTGCCGCGAGGCGAGCATGGCGGGTCGGTGCCACCTAGATGTCCTGACGGGCGTCCTTCCTGACGGAAGGGCGCCCGTCGGCATTTGGTCCTCCCGCGTTCCGGAAGATTTCTTCCGGAATGAGGGCTTGGTTACCTCCTACTCGCCGGTAGGTGGGACCATCGGATGTCTCGCGTCTCCGTGACGCGCGCCACGAGCGAAACAAGCGAAAGCAGAGGAAAGCGGCCATGGCAACGGCGCCTAGCGTCTCGTACTC
>NZ_JAIXMK010000072.1:0-46024 GCF_020328095.1 Streptomyces sichuanensis | reverse complement strand
GGCGGCGCGCCCCGGCCCGAGGCCCGGGACGTCGTCCTCGCCGTGCACGGCGGCGCGGGCACCGCACTGCGCCGCGAGACCACCGACGCCCGCACCGAGAGGGCCTACCGCGACGGGCTCGCCGAGGCGCTGCGCGCCGGGCACCGGGTGCTGCGCCGGGGCGGCGACAGCGTGGCCGCCGTCGAGGCGGCCGTGCGGGTGCTGGAGGACAACGCCCTGTTCAACGCGGGCAAGGGCGCCGTCTTCACCGAGGACGCCGGCCACGAGCTCGACGCGTCCGTCATGCGCGGCTCCGACCTGGCGGCCGGTGCGGTCGCCGGAGTGCGCCACGTGCGCAACCCCGTCTCGGCCGCCCGCCTCGTGATGGAACGCACCCGGCACGTCCTGCTCGCCGGCGAGGCCGCCGACGCCTTCGCCGCCCGCAACGGCCTGACGCCCGTCACCCAGGACTACTTCTGGACACAGAAGCGCTGGGACGAGCTCATGAAGGCCAAACAGACGCGCACCGCCGCGGGCACCCCCGCCGCGAGCACGACCGGAACGGTCGGGGCGGTCGCCCTCGACCGCCGCCGCGGCCTGGCCGCGGCCACCTCGACCGGCGGCATGACGAACAAGATGGCCGGCCGCGTCGGCGACTCGCCCGTCGTGGGCGCCGGCACCTACGCCAAGGACGGCAACGTCGCCGCGAGCGCCACCGGCCAGGGCGAGGTGTTCCTCCGCGGCGCGGCGGCCGCCACGCTCTCCCACCTCGTGGAATTCGGCGGCATGGACGTCGCCGCGGCCGCCCACGAGGTCGTGGTCCGGCGGCTGCCGGAGCTCGGCGGCACGGGCGGGGTCATCGCGCTGGACTCCCGGGGCACCTACGCCGCCCCGCACAGCAGCGAAGGCATGCTGCACGGCTACGTGACGGCCGACGGCAGGATCGTCACCCGCATCTTCCCCGACGAGCAGGGGAACTGACCCCCCATCATTGCATCTGGTGCACAGCTCGGTTGACGACATTGCACTGGAGTCAACGGCCGTCTCCGTCAAGGATGAACGGCATGAACACCTTTGACGCACCCGCCCCTTACACGCCCTCCCCGGACCGCGACGTCCTGGCCGTCGTCAGCCAGAGCGGCCCGTCCGTCACCTTCTTCGACGCCGCCACGTACGAGCGGCTGCACGTCCTCGACGTGCCCGCCGAGCCCCACGAGCTGTGCTTCGACCCCGACCACCGCCTGCTGTACTGCGTCAGCACCTACGTCTCCGGCTACTACCACGCACACCAGGGCCGCGCCCGGCAGATCACCGTCATCGACGCCGACACCCTCACGATCGTGGACACGCTCGACACCGCGCCCGACCACGCGCCCCACGGCATCACCCTGGACCGCGCCCGCGCCCGGCTGTACGTCAGCGTCGAGGCCAACGGCGACACCCCCGGCGGGGTGATCATCTACGACGCGAGGACCCGCGAGCGGATCGGCAGGATCCCGGTGATGGCGGACGGCCCGCACTGGTTCGAGATCACCCCCGACGGGCGCCGGGGCTACTCCACCAACAAGGAGGCGCCGTTCGTGACCGTCCTCGACCTGGAACGCGACGAGCTCGCCGGCATGATCGAGGTGCCCGGCAGCGAGGGGCTCGACGTCTCGCCCGACGGCCGCTACGTCTACGTCGCCGCCCCCAAGGGCGACTTCGGGCCCCGCCCCGCCGCCCCGCCCGGACTGCGGGTGATCGACGTGGCCACCGGCGAGATCGTGCGGACCCTGTTCACCGAGGGCGTGGTCTTCCCCGTGCACACGACGGCGACCGGCGCCGTACTGGCGGGGGAGCTGCGCATGGCACAGGGCGCCGGCAGCGCGCTCGGCGCCCAGACCGACGGGGTACTGACCGTCTTCGCCCCGGACACCTTCGACGTGGTGGGGCAGGTCGAGGTCGGGCACTTCCCGCTGACGATCACCTCTTCGCCTGACGGCAGTGTGGGTTACGTGTCGAACGTCCTGTCCAGCACGGTGACCGTGGTCGACCTGGAACGCCTGGAGGTGCTCACCACCCTCACCGTCGACCGGGCGGGGGAAGCGGGGGCCCACGGACTGGCCTACCTCCCCGCAGCCCGGAACTGACGCGGCGGAGGGGGTGTTCGCGCCCCCTCCCGCGCCACCCGGGCGGGCGAATCACGGCGTGCCGCGCGGTTGCGGGAGCCGTCACATGCCCCGAGGGTGGGTGTCAAGATCATCGAACCGGCGTCTCCGCCGGGCTGAGGTGACGGGCCGTGCACTGCTCACGGTCCGTCACCCGTGAGGAGTCGTGGATGTCCGGAAACCGTGACGTCTTCCGGCGTGGCCGCGGGCGCCACCGGCGCCGCCGACGGGCTCCGCTGAAGACCGTTCTGACCGTCTCGGTGCTGATGGCGTGCTCGGCGTTCATGGCGAACGCGGTGAACGACGACACGACGGAATGCGGCCCCCTGGGCAATGCGGTCAACCCGAGCTGCCCCGGCCAGGCCGCCGCCAAACGGGTCGAGACCCCGGCGGGCAAGGCCGGCAGCGGCGGAGGCGGCGGCACCGACGGAATGCCGCGCGACGGCGACGGCGCCGGCGCGGCCCCCCGCCCCCGGACGCCGGAGGCCGAGGGCGTGTACGACCGCGAGCGCTGCGGCAACACCTCCGGGCGGGTCCTGCTCACGCTGGACGACTGGCCGTACAACGACCCCCAGCGGTCCGTGCGCATCGGCGCCCAGCTCCAGGCGCAGGGCGTGCGGGCGGCGTTCTTCCTCATCGGCAAGTTCGCCGCGCAGTACCCCCAGATCACCGCGACCCTGCGGCAGCAGGGCCACTGGGTGGGCAACCACTCCTACACCCACCGTAAGCTCACCGCCCTCGACGACGACGTCCTCACGGACGAGATCCGGCTGGGGGTGGGCGGCAACATGCTGCGCCCGCCCTACGGCGCCGCCGACGAACGCGAGCGCGAGGCCGCCGCCGAGCTGGGCTACCGCGTCTGCAACTGGACCGTCGACACCCACGACTGGGAGAAGGTCGACGGCCAGCCGCGCAGCGTCGAGGACATCCGGGCCAGCGTGCGGAACGCCACCCAGGAGGAGAAGCACAACGGCGTGATCCTCGGCCACCTCTTCAGCAACTTCCCCGAGGCGCTGCCCGGCATCATCAGCGACCTGCAGAGCCAGGGCTACGGCGTCTGCCGCAACAACGGACCGGTGGGCGACCAGGTCCCCTACCCGCTCGACTGCTGAGCGCCGGTCAGCGGTAGCGCAGGTACTTCTTCCGGACGGCCCGGAACGCCGCCAGCTCCTTCTGCCAGGCGCCGGTCACGGCGTCCGTGTCCGCCCCCTCGTCGATCATGGTGCGCAGCCGGGGCGACCCGGAGAGCTTGTCGATGAAACGGTCCGGGCGCCACGCGAACCCGCGCCACGTCCGCTTCGCGGTCACCAGCAGCGCCACGGCCGTACGCACCGGGTCGTAGGCCGCGCGGTCGTGGACGTGGATCTGCAGGCCGCCCACCGTCTTCCCCTGGAACGCCCCGAAGGTCGGTGCGTAGTACGCCTCGCGGAAGTGCACCCCCGGCAGCCCGACGGCCTCCGCCGCCCTCGCCCAGCGGCCGTCGAGGCCCACGGCGCCGAGCATCTCGAACGGCCGCACCGTGCCGCGCCCCTCCGACATGGTCGTGCCCTCGAACAGGCCCGTGCCGGAGTAGACCAGCGCGGTGTCGGGCGTGGCCATGTTGGGGCTGGGCGGCACCCACGGCAGGCCCGTGGCGTCGAAGAAGTCGGCGCGCCGCCAGCCGGTCATCTCCACCACGCTCAGGTCCACCGTCCGGCCGGCGGCGGCCCGCAGGAACTCCCCGTTGTAGAGCAGGGCCAGCTCGGCGACGGTCATGCCGTGCGCCTGGGCGATGGGGGCCCGGCCGATGAACGTGGCGTACGCGGGGTCGAGCACCGGCCCGTGGGCGTCCCGTCCGGAGGCCGGGTTCGGACGGTCGAGGACAACGAAGCGCTTGCCGGTCACGGCGGCCGCCACCATGCAGTCGTAGAGCGTCCAGATGCAGGTGTAGAAGCGGGCTCCGGCGTCCTGGCTGTCGTAGACGAGCGTGTCCACGCCGGCCCGGTCGAACACCTCGGCGAGGGCCTTCCCGCTCTTGCGGTACGTGTCGAGGACGGGCAGCCCGGTCGAGGGATCCGTGGAGTCGCCCTCGGACAGCCCGGCCTGGGGCGTGCCGCGGTAGCCGTGCTCCGCGCCGAAGACGGCGGTCACCCGTACGCGGCGGTCGGCGTGCAGGACGTCGACGACGCCCCGCGCGTCGGCGGTGATGCCGCTCTGGTTGGTGATGACGCCCACCCGCTGCCCGTCCAGCAGCCGGTAGCCGTCTGCGGCGAGCCGCTCGAAGCCCGTGCGCACGCGGGCGGCGGGGGCCCGCCGCGGTACGGCGGCCGCCGCCGGACCGCCCGGCCACAGTGCACCGGCGGCGCCGGTGGCCAGCAGAACCCGTCGGGATACCGTCATACCTCCGCAACGTAGCCCATCAGACGCCCGTTGCCGTGTACCTCACCGGCAGGGCGAGCAGACCGCGCAGCGCGAGGCTCGGCCGCCAGGTCAGACGCCCGGGATCGCAGTCGAACGCCAGGTCGGGGCAGCGCTGCAGGAGTGCCTTGAGGGCGATGGACGCCTCCATCCGGGCGAGCGGGGCCCCGATGCAGTGGTGGACGCCGTGCCCGAAGGCGAGGTGGCCGCGCGCGTCACGGCGGATGTCGAAGGTGTCGGGATCGGCGAACTGCCGCGGGTCGCGGGCCGCCGCGGCGAGGACGACGATCACCGCTTCCCGGGCGGGCACGGTCGTGCCGCCGAAGTCCACGGGCGCGGTGGTGTAGCGGTAGGCGGCCCGCTCGACCGGGCAGTCGTAGCGCAGCACTTCCTCGACCGCGCCGTCGAGCAGGGACCAGTCGGCCCGCAGCGCGGCGAGCTGGTCGGGATGGCGCAGCAGGGCGTGGGCACCGCTGGAGATCAGGTTGACGGTCGTCTCGTGCCCGGCGACGAGCAGGACGAAGGCCATGCCCAGCAGTTCGGCGGGGGAGAGCACGTCGTCGTCGCCGCTGCGGGCGAGGGCACTGAGGAGGTCCTCCTCGGGGGCGTTGCGCTTGGCCTCGACGAGCGCGCCGAGGTAGCCGGTCATGGCCTCGGCCGCCGCTGCCGCGGCCTCGGGGCTGGAGGGCTGGACCATCTCGTCCGACCAGTCGCGGAAGGCGGCCCGGTCGGCGGCGGGAACGCCGAGCAGCTCGCAGATGACGGTCAGGGGGAGGGGCAGCGCGTAGTCCTCGACGAGGTCGGCGCGGCCAGCGGGCAGCAGGGCGTCGAGCAGTTCGTCGGCGATGCGCTCGATGCGGGGGCGCATCGAGGCGATGCGCTGGGGGCTGAACTCCTTGGCGACCAGCCGGCGCAGCCGGGTGTGGTCCGGCGGGTCGGTCTGCAGCATGTTGAGCCCGATCGCGTAGCCGCCGTCGCCGTCCCAGCCGGCGGAGTTGCGGAGGTCGTTGCTCAGCCGCGGGTCGGTCAGGGCCGCCCGGGCCTCCGCGTGGCCCACGATCAGCCAGGCGTCACGGTCGTCGGGGGTGCGGATCCGGTGGACGGGTCCCTGCTCGCGCAGGTGTGCGTAAAGGGAGTGCGGGTCGGTGGCGAAGTCCGCGCCGGGGGGAGTCAGGTCTTCGAGGGCGGGTGCGGTGGACATGGGCGATCCCTTCTCCGTGCGGCATCGGCCGCAGGGACTCAACTGGGGATTGTTCCCCACTTGACCTGCCGGGAACGGTAGCAGAAGTGGGGAACAATCCCCGATTGGGGGTGGTGGGTGAGAGCGGGTACGCGAGAGGGGTGGCACCCTCCTCGGGTACCACCCCTCTGTCCGGCCGGAGTTGCCCGGCGGCCCGGCCCGCCGGGCGGCTCACGGACCGTCGGCCGCGGAGTGCGCGTCGCTCCGTTCCGCCGGGCCTTTGCGCTGCCCTGCGCCGGTGCCGCGCCCTGCCCCGCGGCCCGTCACCCGGTCGGGGGGTCTGCCCGCCGGCCGGTCGGTGAAGGCGCCGAGCACGGGCAGCGTCAGCACCAGCCAGCACGTCGCCAGAAGCCAGCCCCCGACGATGTCCGTGGGCCAGTGCACGCCCAGGACGATGCGGGTGGCCGCCACTCCGGCCGCCCACAGGGCGCAGCAGGCGGCGGCCAGCCGCCCCGCGAGGGGCGGCGCCACGCGCAGCAGGGCCCAGGCGAGCAGCCCGGCCGCCAACGCGCTGGTGGTGGCGTGCCCGGAGGGGAAGGCGGGCCCCGAGGAATCGGTGACCCGGTCGGCGAGCGGCGGCCGGGGGCGGCCGACGGCGTAGCGCAGGGTCACCCGGACCAGCTGGCCCAGCGCCAGCACCGCCACCGAGGCCACGACGGCCTGCGCCCGGCGGCAGGCGATCCAGCCCGCCACCGCCGCCACGGTGTACGGCACGACGCCCGTGCCCGTGTCCGTCAGGAGCTTCGCGGCGTCCAGCGTGCCGGCGGTGCGGTGCTCCAGCGCCGCGTCGTGCACCGCCGCGTCCATCGCGAAGGGCACGCCGCGGGCGGCCACGACCAGGGCCGTGAGCACCGCGAGCGCCAGCGCCGCCGGGGCGGCGATCATCCAGGCCCGCCGGGAGGGCCGGGGGCCGCTCACGCGGGGGTCAGCAGCAGCGGCCGGAGCCGGCCCTTGCGGGCCCGCTCGACCCAGGGCGTGCCCCGGGTCGCGAACACGGTCAGCGGCAGCGCCAGCGCGATGCCCAGCAGCGCGCCGCCCGCGACGTCATGGGGGTAGTGCACGCCGATCCACACCCGCGAGGCGGCCATGGCCACCGCGGCCAGCACGGCCACGGCGCCCAGCCGCCGCTCGACGAGCCACAGGGCGGTGGCCGCCGCGAAGGCGATCACCGCGTGGTTGCTGGGAAAGGACCAGTCGCCGTGCACCGGGCACGACTCCAGGGTGAAACTGCCCGGTATCGAGCGGCAGGGCCGCTCCTCGCGCACCAGCGCCTTCAGCATCATGTCCACTCCGTACACGACCGCCACGACCAGGGGCGTGGCCAGCGCGCGGGCCATCATCGGGGAGTCCGAGCGCCGCGCCTGCCACCAGGCGGCGAGCATCAGCACGGCGAACAGCCCCAGGCCGAAGGCCGACCACGTGGAGACCGTATCGTTCAGCAGCCAGGGGGCGTGCTGCGCGTCGCGCGTGATGTCCGTGTAGAGGCCGCCGTCGATGCCGGACCCGTCGAAGGCGGGAAGCCCGGAGAGCCCGGGAAGGCCGGGGAGTCCGGCGGGGCGGGAGAAGCCGGGGACGTGCACCAGGGGTATGCCGTTCATCGCGGCCCTCCGTCCGTGCCGGCGGTCGCCCCGGCCTCCGCCGCGGCCCGGCGCCGCCCGCGCAGCAGCTCCAGGGCGAGCGGCAGCAACGACAGGGCGACGACGAGCCCCACGATCGGCAGCAGGTAGCGGTCGACGTTCGGCACGGCGGACCCCAGGGCGTAGCCGGCCAGGACCAGCCCCAGCGTCCACACCAGGCCGCCGGCCACCTGCCACACGGCGAAGGTGCGCGGCGCGACGCCCAGCGCACCGGCGAGGGGATTGAGCACGGTGCGGACCACCGGTACGAAGCGGGCGAGCACGATGGCGCGCGCGTGCCCGTACCGGTCGAGCAACTCCTCGGCCCGCGCGGCGCCTTCGTGCAGCCGCTTGTTGCGCGAACGCGCCAGCAGGGCCCGGCCGCCGCGCCGCCCGAGGACGTAGCCGCACTGCGCGCCGGCCAGTGCGCCCACCGCGGAGGCGGCCAGCACCTGGGCGAGGTCGAGGTGCGGGCCCGTGTGCGCGCCCGCCCTGCTGAACAGGCCGGCCGTGAACAGCAGGGAATCGCCGGGCAGGAAGAAGCCGACGAGCAGGCCGGTCTCGGCGAACAGCACGACGGCGATGCCGAGCGCACCGAAGGCCGCGAGCAGCGACGAGGCGTCCAAGACGTTGACGGCCAGGGCCGGAGCGGTCGGTACGAGCACGAGTGCGTGGCCTCCCATGATCGGGGGCGGGCCCGCGGCCCGCCGCAATGAATTGCCGGGCAAGCTGATTATCCGGATCACGGTGGGCAGTTCGTTCGTGTCGCCGCCCGGAGATACAAGAATCCCCCCGCCCCGGGGCCCGTACACCCGGAGCAGAGGGATTCCGTGGAATCACGGCGAACGTCAGTGACCGTGGTGGTCGTCCCCGTGATGGCCCTCGGAGTGCTCCGAGTACTCCGTGTGCTCCTCGTGGGCCGAGCTGTTGCCCGAGCCGTTGCCCGAAATGATCGGGATCTCGTCGAGCAGGTGCGACAGCGGGTCGTCGCCGTCGTTGATCACGGAGTTGTCGGTGCACTGCTGCTGCTGCTGCGACGTGAGGATCGGGACGTCCTGGACGCCGATGTTGATCAGCGCGAGGACGGACTGGATGCCGAGCTTGCCGATGCCGATGCACGGCTTGTTGAGCGTGCCCTGGATGAGGCTCATCTGCGGGCTCTCCACGCCCCCGGTCTTGGTGTTGCCGTAGCCGGTCTTCGCACCGTTGGCGTTCGCGACATCCTGGTCGTTGCCGATGGCCATGGCGGGGGAGGCCATGGCGCCGACCGCGGAAGCCGTAACGGCGACCGTGGCGAGTACCTTGTTGAGCACGTCTATGCCCTTTCGATCGGTCGATGATTCCCACCGGGAAGCGAACTGAGTAACTGCCGTTTATTCAAGAAGTTCCGGACTTTCACTCATTCGCGCCAGTGGGTCATTTGAGAACAGCAGTGGCCAACTCCGTATTCATGGGCGTCTTCCGAAGGTGGCGCGCCCAATTGACCGATGGCTTCGCCGCCCGCGCCGCCCCGGCTGGTAGCGTGCGCCGCACGGCGGGTTTCTCAGCCGTCGGCCCGCTCGGACAGCGCCCCCACACGTTGCGTCCGGGCGGGCTTTTGAGTGTCCGGTGAATCGACGGGATCGATGGATGGAGTGGCTGCGTGACCGTTGAATACATCCGCTACCGCATCGCCGAACCCGACCGCCGCACCGCCTTCGAGAAGGCGTACGCGGCGGCGGCCAGCCACCTGTACGCCGCTCCCCAGTGCCTGGCCTACGAGCTGTCGCGCGGCGTCGAGGAGCCCGAGCGCTACGTGCTGCGCATCGAGTGGTCCTCGGTCCACGACCACGAGCAGGGCTTCCGCCACGGCCCGCACTTCCCGCCCTTCCTCGCCGAGATCCGGCCCTACGCCGGTGACGTCGAGGAGATGAAGCACTACGAGCGGACGCTGGTGGTCGACAAGCGCCGAATGTGAACGGCGTGTGACGCGTGCCACTGCCGTCGGGGCGGTGGGATCGTCGCCGGGGCGTATACCCTCTGGGGTGTGAACATGCTCGTCAAACGCCGCCACGTGGACTTCGTCCGCGTCACGAGCATGTCCTGTCGCAGCTTTGGCTGACCTCGACGCCTGTGCCCCGCCGGTCCCCGGGACCGCGGCCGCGTCCGTCTTCTTCGAGCTTTTCCGCTTCTCCTCCCTAGCCGCTGCCCGGCCCCGCTCTGCCCGCATACCCTGCGGCGCACCCGTGGGCCGTCCGGCCACCGCCGGGCGATTACCGGGCCCCTCACGCTGTGGACATCTCATGATCAACGAGCTTCCCGTCATCGATCTCTCCGCCGCCTCCGCCGGCCCCGAGGCGCGCGCCCGCCTCCACGAGACGCTGCACTCCGCCGCCCGCGACGTCGGTTTCTTCCACCTGACCGGCCACGGCATCACCCCCGCCGAGACCGATGAGCTGATGCGCACGATGCGCGCCTTCTTCGCCCTTCCCGAGGCGGACCGGCTGGCGATCAGCAACCTCAACTCCCCCCACTTCCGCGGCTACACGCGCATCGGCGACGAGCGCACCGGCGGCAGCCAGGACTGGCGCGACCAGCTCGACATCGGCGCCGAGCGCGCCGCCCGCGTGCCCGGCCCGGACGAGCCCGGCTACTGGTGGCTGGAGGGCCCCAACCAGTGGCCCGCCGCCCTCCCGGAGCTGCGCACCGCCGCCCTGCACTGGGTCGACCGGCTGAGCTCGGTGGCCGAGCGGCTGCTCCACGAGCTGCTCGCCGCGATCGGCGCCCCCGAGGACTTCTACGACAAGGCGTTCGCCGACCGTCCCCACCTGCACCTCAAGCTCGTCCGCTACCCCGGCAGCGCCCCCGACGGGGCCGCCCAGGGCGTGGGCGCCCACAAGGACTACGGCTTCCTGACCCTGCTGTTGCAGGACACGGTCGGGGGCCTGCAGGTCGAGAGCGACGGTGAGTTCATCGACGTGCCGCCGCTGCCGGGCGCGTTCGTGATCAACCTCGGCGAGCTGCTCGAAGTCGCCACCAACGGCTACCTCAAGGCCACCAACCACCGGGTGGTCAGCCCGCCCGGAAACCGCGAGCGCTACTCCGTCCCGTTCTTCTACAACCCGCGCCTGGACGCCCGCATCGAGCCCCTGCCCTTCCCGCACGCCGACAAGGCCCCGGGCATCACGCAGGACGCGGCCAACCCGCTCTTCGCCGAGTACGGCCGCAACGAGATCAAGGGCTGGCTCCGCGCCCACCCCGGCGTCGCCCGCCGCCACCACGCGGACCTGCTGGAGGGCGCGACCTCGCCCGCCGTCTGACGCCCGGCCCGCGCGCCGGATCACTCCCGCCCCGCACAGCCTTACCGATCAATGGTTTATAAGGTGTGCGGGGGGAATGACCTTCGTATACGCGCCGACTCCGGCGCAGTGGGGGACACACGGGGGTGTGATCATGAGCCTTTCCTTGGGCACGGGCATCGGCTGGCGACCGGAGATCGCCGACGACATAGCGCGGCTGCCCGGCGTCGACTGGGTCGAGGTCGTGGCGGAGAACCTCTGCCCCGGCCACCTTCCCGACGCACTGCAGCGCCTGCGCGCACGCGGCACGACCGTCGTCCCGCACGGGGTCTCGCTCGGCCTCGGGGGCGCCGACCGGCCCGACCTGCACCGCCTGATGGCCCTCGCCGACCTGGCCGACGCCCTTCAGGCCCCGCTCGTCACCGAGCACATCGCCTTCGTCCGGGCCGGGGGAGCACTGACCCGCTCCCCCCGGACGGAGGCCGGGCACCTGCTGCCGGTGCCCCGGACCCGCGACAGCCTCGACGTCCTCTGCGAGAACGTCCGCATGGCCCAGGCGGCCCTGCCCGTCCCGCTCGCCCTGGAGAACGTCGCGGCGTTCCTCACCTGGCCCGGCGACGAGCTCACCGAAGGGCAGTTCCTCGCCGAACTGGTCGAACGAACCGGCGTGCGGCTCCTCGTGGACGTCGCCAACCTGCACACCAACCACGTCAACCGCGGCGAGGACCCGGCCGAGGCCCTGGCCGAACTGCCCGTCGAGGCCATCGCCTACGTCCACGTCGCGGGCGGTTTCGAACGGGACGGCCTGTGGCACGACAGCCACGCCCACCCGGTGACCCGGCCCGTCCTGGACGTCCTCGCCGCCCTGTGCGACCGCGTCGACCCACCGGGCGTCCTCCTCGAACGCGACGACCACTTCCCGACGGCGGACGGACTGGCGGCCGAGCTCGACGCCGTCCGCGCCGTGGTAGGGGCGGGGGCCCGCAGCCGTGGCTGACGACACCGCTTCCCTCCCCGTCGCGCGCCCCGCCCCCGACGGCACCACCGACGAGGCCCGCAGGCGCCTCGCACAGGCGCAGCTCGCCCTCCTCGCCACCCTCGTCGCGGACGGCCCACCCCCGGACGGCTTCGACCGGGAGCGGCTGGAGGTGCAGCGCCGCGCCCTGCTCGCCAAGCGCGCCGGCATCGTCGCCAAGGTGGCGCCCGACCTGGGCGACATCCTCGGGTCCGACTTCCGGCGCCTCTTCCTGGGCTACGCCCGGGGCCGCCCCATGACCGAGGGCTACCAGCGGGACGCCCTCGACTTCGCCCGCAACCTGCTCCACACGGATGCCGCGCCCCACCACCGGCAGCAGCTGGCGGACTGGGTGGCGGAACGCACCGGCCGTGACGCACCCGCCGAGGGCCCCTTCCGCCGCCTCGCCGCGACCCTGCGCCCCGGACGCCCGGCGCGCCAGCGTGCCGACCGAAAGGCATCCCGATGATCTTCTTCCTCATAGCGGCGCCGCTGTGCGTCCTCGTCCCGTCCGCCTGGCTGGTCCGCCTGCGGCTCCAGGCGCGCGGCCGGCCGGCGCTCCCCGTGGGCGACACCCCCTCCGACCTGCTCCGGGTGGCGTACCTGCGCGGCGGCGCCGGACGCGTCGTCGACACCGTCATCACCGCGATGCACGCCGACGGGCGCATCACCGTGCAGCAGGGCAGGGTGACCGTCGTCGAGCCCGTCGCCCGCACCGCCGTGGAGCGCGCGCTGCTCAGGCACTGCGCCTCCTGGACGGGCAATTCCCTGCGCGCCCTGCGCAGGGAGGTCCGCCGGGACCCGGCCCTGACCACCGTCGACGGCTCACTGGTCGAGCAGGGGCTGCTCCTCCCGCCCGCGGCGCGCCGCCTGTGGCCCCGCGTCGCCGGCGTACAGATGGCCGGCCTGGTCACCGGGGCGGCCTTCGCCCTCGTGCTGCTGGCCGACGCCCGGCGCGCGGCGGGGCTGGCCACGCTGGCCGTGGCCGCGGCCGGGATCGTGGTCCAGGTGGTGTGCCGGCCCCGCAAGGCGAAGATCCCGCGCACCGATCAGGGCGAGAAGCTCGCGTGGGACCTGGAGACGTTTCGTCCCTGGGCCGAGCGCGACCCCGCGGCCCACCCCGCGGGAGCCGCCGGCGTCCTCGCCGTCCGGGGGCCCGCGGCCCTGACCGACACGGCGCTGCGCAAGGAGTTCGAGAAGGCGTCCCGCACCAGACGCCCGACCCGCACCGCCACCCGCCACCGGAGCGGTTCCTCGTACTCGTCCGGTTCCTCGACGTCCTCCGCCGTGGCCGTCGTCGGCGCGTCGTGCGATGTCGGCTGCGCCGCGGCGGACACCGGCGGTCCGGGCGACGCGAACTCCGGCTGCTCCTCCTCGTCCTCCTCCAGTTGTTCGAGCTGTTCCAGCAGCTCAAGCTGTTCCTCCGGCAGTTCGTGCTCCAGTAGCAGCTGCTCCTGAACGGCCCCGTCCGCCGCGCCCGTCACAGCAGCCGGTACGCCGCGTCCAGGGCGTCGGTGATGAACATGTGGCCCGGGGCGTGGGTGATGGCGAAGGGCGGGGCCGACGCCATCAGTGCGGCCTGCGGCGTCACGCCGCAGGCCCAGAACACCGGCACGTCACCGGGGTGCAGCGCCACCGGGTCGCCGAAGTCGGGCCGGGCCAGGTCGGTGATGCCCAGCGCCCCCGGGTCCCCGGCGTGCACGGGTGCACCGTGGACGGCGGGCATGCGCGAGGTCAGCCTCCGTGCCGTGTGGACGTAGTCCGCGGGGACGGGCCGCATGGAGACGACCAGCGGGCCGTGCAGCCGGCAGGCCGGGCGGCAGGCGCGGTCGGTGACGTACATGGAGACGTTGCGGCGCTGCTCGACGTGGCGCAGTGGGACGCCGGCCTCGCGCAGCGCCCCCTCGAAGGTGAAGCTGCAGCCGATGAGGAAGGCCACCAGGTCGTCGCGCCACAGCCGGGTGACGTCCTTGGGCTCCGCCACGAGCCGGCCCTCGCGCCACACACGGTAGCGGGGGAGGTCGGTGCGGAGGTCGGCGCCGGGGGCGAGCGGCGTGGTGGACACGCCCGGCTCGGTGACGTCGAGGACGGGGCAGGGCTGGGGGTTGCGCTGGGCGAACAGCAGGACGTCGTAGGCCCAGTCGGCGGGCACGGCGATCAGGTTGGCCTGGGTACGGCCGTCGGCCCAGCCGGCGGTGGGCTCCGCACGGCCCGCCCGGAAGGCCGCCCGTGCCTCGGCGGGGGTGACGGCGGAGTGGGGCCCGTGCTGGTGCGTGGTCGTTTCCATGAACACCTCTCGAAGGCGAAAGCGAAGGCGAGGGTGGTGACAGAGACGCGCAATACCCGGCAGCGTATGGATTGTTGAACAATTCTGCAAGCGAGGAGGGGGGCGCGTCCGGGCCGTGGGTGGCGGAACGGCGAATACCGGACAGGGGGGATCGCTCATCGTGCGCCGCACGTCCGGCGGGCCACGCCCGGACGTCACGCGTGTTCATGCCGTTGAGCTCTGACGCTCCGTCATAAACACGTCGGTGCAGGTCATTTCGCGCACCGTTCTGAGTGATTGTGTGCGACCGGATGTCTTCTTGTGCGCCGCCTTGTCCGGACGGACGCTGGATCGGCAACTCTTGGCATGGACGCGACGTGATGGTCGCTCCGTCGGGGCGATGGCGCCCCCTGCCGATCCGAACCTCAACCCTCCGGGCCCGGCCGTGACTCGTGCGGCGGGCACACCCCCCTCACAGGAGGTCGACGAGTTGAACCACTCACGCATACCCCGGCGGCGCACCACCCTGGCCGTCGCCGGCGCCGTGGCCCTGACCACGGCCTCCCTCACCCTGCAGAACGCCACGGCGGCCCCCACCCCCCACGCCGCCGGACTCTCCGCCGCCGCAGCGGGCTCCCTCGCCCAGAAGATCACCGCGCTCGGCGTGGACAGCGCCGGGGCGTACTACGACGCGGCCGCGAAGAAGCTCGTCGTCAACGTCCTCGACGCCACGGCCGCCACCGCCGTACGGGCCGCCGGCGCCCAGCCGGCCCTCGTCGAGCACTCCGCGGCCGAGCTCGCCTCCGCCAGAGCGGAACTCGCCGCCCGCGCCGCCGTCCCCGGCACCGCCTGGGCGACCGACCCGCGCACCAACAAGGTCGTCGTGACCGTCGACAGCACCGTCAGGGGCGAACGGCTGGCCACCGTCGAGAAGACCGTCGCCGCCCTCGGCGGCAAAGCCGTCATCAAGCGGACGCCCGGGAAGATCAGGCCGCTCATCGCGGGCGGCGACGCCATCTGGGGCAGCGGAGTGCGCTGCTCGCTGGGGTTCAACGTGACCAAGGGCGGCAAGCCCTACTTCCTGACCGCCGGGCACTGCGGCAACGCCTCCTCCACCTGGTCCGCCTCGCAGGGCGGCTCCCGCATCGGCACGAACGAGAAGGCGTCCTTCCCCGGCAACGACTACGCCCTCGTGAAGTACACCACCGGCACCGACCACCCCAGCGCCGTCGACCTCTACGACGGCAGCCGGCAGGACATCGCCCGGGCCGGCGAGGCGACCGTCGGCGAACAAGTACAGCGCAGCGGAAGCACCACCCAGGTCCACGGCGGCGAGGTCACCGCCCTCGACGTCACCGTCAACTACCAGGAGGGGCAGGTCGACGGCCTGATCGGGACGACCGTCTGCGCCGAGCCGGGCGACAGCGGCGGCGCGCTCTTCGACGGCGACACCGCGCTCGGCCTCACCTCCGGCGGCAGCGGCGACTGCTCCTCCGGCGGCGAGACCTTCTTCCAGCCGGTGCCCGCCGCCCTCCGGGCGGTGGGGGCCCAGCTGCCCTGACGGGCGGCCCTACGACCGGGGGTGCGGTGCCGGCACCGAGGGTTCCGCGCCCCCGGCCTCCGCCAGAGTCCAGCTGGCCAGCAGCCGCAGCGACTCCGCGGACGGCGAACCGGGCTCGGCGTGGTACGTGATCAGCTGCTGCTCCGGGTCGGCCGGCAGCACCAGCGTCTCGTACGACAGCGTCAGCGCACCCACCACGGGATGCTGCAGCCGCTTCACCCCGAAGCCCTTGTCCTGCACGTTGTGCGCCGCCCACAGCGCCCGGAACTCCGGGGACTTGACGGACAGCTCCCCCACCAGCGCCGCCAGCTTCGGGTCGTCCGGGTAGCGGCCGGCATCCAGCCGCAACAGGGCCACGATGTCGGCCGCCTTGTTCTCCCACTCCACGTACAGCTCGCGCGCGGCCGGCTCCAGGAAGATCTGCCAGGCCAGGTTGCACTGGTGGGCGGGCAGGGAGGAGAAGTCGCCGAGCAGGGCGCACGCGAAGCGGTTCCAGGCGATGATGTCCAGCCGCCGCCCGACGACGTACGCCGGGACGCTGTCCATGGTGTCGATGAGCTGCTGCACCGCCGGACGCACCCGCTGCGGGCGGCCCGCCCCCGCGCGCGACGGCCGGGCGGCCGGCCTGGCCAGCCGGTTCAGGTGATCGCGCTCGGCCCGGTTCAGCCGCAGCGCGCCCGCTATCGCGTCGAGCACGGCCGCGGACACGTTCTGCCCCCGGCCCTGTTCGAGCCGGGTGTAGTACGCGACGCTCACACCGGCGAGCTGCGACAGCTCCTCGCGGCGCAGGCCCGGCACCCGGCGCCGCCCGCCGTGCGCGGACAGCCCCACGTCCTCGGGCCGTAGCCGGGCGCGGCGGGAGCGGAGGAACTCGCTCAGTTCGGTGCGCTGATCCATGACCACCAGTATGCGGGCCCGCCTGCCGGCCAGGGTGGTCCTGCCAGTGGTAGGACCACCAAGCGTGGGCTCAGCCGGGATCTGGCTAGCACCACCGGCCGCACGCATGATCGATGCCATGACGCACAAGACTGTCCACGCATACGCGGCACCCGCGCCGAAGGCCCCGCTGGAGCGGACCACCATCACGCGCCGTGAGCTGGGCGCGCACGACATCCTCATCGACATCAAGTACGCCGGCATCTGCCACTCCGACCTGCACACCGTGCGCGGCGAGTGGGGTCACGAGACCTTCCCGATCGTCCCCGGCCACGAGATCGCCGGTGTCGTCTCCGAGGTCGGGTCCGGCGTCACCCGCTACGCCCCCGGCGACCGCGTCGGCGTCGGCTGCTTCGTCGACTCCTGCCGCGAGTGCGACAACTGCCGGGCCGGCCTGCAGCAGCACTGCACCGGCGAGCTCGGCTCGGTCGGCACCTACGCCGCCACCGGCCGCGACGGGGAGTTCACCCAGGGCGGCTACTCCACGCACCTGGTCGTCGACGAGAACTACGCCCTGAGCATCCCGGAGAGCCTTCCGCTGGACGCCGCCGCCCCCCTGCTGTGCGCCGGCATCACGCTGTACTCGCCGCTCGCCCGCTGGCAGGCCGGTCCCGGCAAGAAGGTCGCCGTCGTCGGCCTGGGCGGCCTCGGCCACATGGGCGTGAAGCTCGCGCACGCGATGGGCGCCGAGGTCACCGTCCTCAGCCAGTCCCTGCGCAAGAAGGACGACGGCCTGCGGCTGGGCGCGGATCACTACCACGCGACCTCCGACCCGGCCACCTTCGAGGCGCTGGCGGGCACCTTCGACCTGATCCTCAACACCGTCTCCGCCGACCTGGACCTCGACGCCTACATCGGTCTGCTGAAGACCGGCGGCACCCTCGTCCAGCTGGGCGCCCCCGAGAACAAGCTGGCCGTCTCGCCCTTCGCCCTGGTGCAAGGCCGCAAGTCCTTCTCCGGGTCGATGATCGGCGGCCTCCCCGAGACCCAGGAGATGCTGGACTTCTGCGCCGAGCACGGCATCGTCTCCGACATCGAGCTCATCCGCGCCGACCGGATCAACGAGGCGTACGAGCGCGTGCTGGCCAGCGACGTCCGCTACCGCTTCGTCATCGACGCCGCGACGATCTGACCGCAACGATCCGAGCGCGTGCGGCACCGGCGGCCGGCCCGGCGGGGGCCGGCCGCCGGCCGCGCGGCTCACTCCTCTCCGTGCCGGTCCCTGCGCTCGGCCTCGTCCAGCTCCCGCATCCGCCGGTGGACGGCCTCCCGCAGGTTCGGAGCGCGGTCCCCGCCCGTGCCGCCGCGGGCCGGGGCGTCCGCCCCGGTCCCGGCGGGCGGCTCTCCGGCCTTGAGGCGGTCGATCAGCCGGTGCAGCTGACGGGCGCGTGCCGTGCGCCTGCCGGTGTCCTTCGCGTTCTCGCCCATCGCAGAACCTCCTCGGGCGGCCGGACGGACCGTGCGGCGTGCCGGCCCTCCCTCAGTCATTGTCCTGCGCCCCGCCCTCCCACGTGCCCTCCGTGCTGCCGCCCGACTGCAGCGCCTGGATCTGCGTGCGCCAGGCCGAGGCCCGCGAGCCGGTGGACTCCTTCACGCGTGCCGTCAGGCTCCGGGCCGCCGAGAAGCGCTCCGAGACCGGGCCGCTCGCGGCGATGCGCTGCGCCGTCCTGGTGCGGGCGTCGATCGCCGAGCGCAGGCTGCCCGCCCGGGCGGTGAGCTTGCCCAGGTCCCGGAACCGCGGCTTGTCGGTGCCGAACCAGATCTGCTGCCACCAGTGGTCCGTGACCGGGTCGTGCCAGCTGATGTAGCCGCCGGGCAGGATCTGCCGGGGGCCGGGCAGATTGCCGCCGAAGCTGTAGCGGACGCCGGGCGCGACGACGGGGTCGTAGAAGTGCGGCGTGAAGAAGTCCGACATCAGCAGCCCGTTGATCGTGTAGCCGTACTCGGGTGCCTCCGGCGGGTCGGCGACCTCGACCAGGAACTCCACCACCCCCTGCCCCGGCTTCGGCGACTGGCCCGCCACCAGCCGGTTGCCCCCGGGGTCGCCGAGCATCTCCAGCATCTCGTGGCTGGCGGTCAGCGACCAGCTGTCGCTGTACTCGATGAGGGAGAACGGCTGTCCGTTGTCGTCCAGGTGGACGCCTGCCGCGCCCTCCATCCCGATGTCGTCCTTGACGATCATGGGCCAGTAGCCGACGGGGACGTCCTCCAGCTTGTCGAAGGCGTCGACCGAGGCGGGGAGGTTCCAGATTGGGCCGAAGTCGCGGATGGCCTGCTTCTGCAGGGCCGCGGCGACGCGGGTGAGCTGGGAGGGCGTGATCTGGCTCGTCTCGGAGACCAGGGCGAGTTGGGTGACCAGCATGGCGGGTTCCGGCTTTCTCCTGAGGGCGACGGGCGTCGGAGTGCCTGATGCATGCCGTGACCCGGCCACGGGTTCACCGTTCGTGCCCGATGACCGCCCGCATGGAGCAGCCCGGGACACCGGAGCGTGCGGTGACGCGGGCGGGCCATCAGGCCGTACGCACCTGTTCTGCCGGCGGCTCAGCGGGTCCGGTCGAACGCCGCCCACCGGGTGACGGCGAACCCGCCGCCGTCGCGGTGGACTTCGGCGCCGCCGTGGCCCGGCAGGTGCGCCGGGAAGACCAGCGCCCGGGTGTCGGCGGCCTGCTCCAGGATCCGCAGCCGGGAGCGGGTGGCGGCCACCTGGTCCTCGCTCAGGCACGTGTCGCACTCCGGGTGGGCGATCTGCAGCGGGCTGTGCACCAGGTCCCCGATGAACAGCGCACGGTCCGTGCCGGACTCCAGCCGCAGGACCGACGAGCCCGGTGTGTGCCCGGGGGCCGGTTCCAGGGACAGGTGCTCGTCGATGCGGTACCCCTCCTCCCACAGCACCGCCTGACCGGCCCGGTGCACCGGCGCGACGCTGTCCTCGAACATGGTGCCGCCCGCGAGATCGATGCCCACGCCGCCGAGCGCACCGCGCCTGCGGTGGTTGCCGTCCGGGTTCCAGTAGTCGAAGTCGGCCCTGGCGATGAGGTAGGTGGCGTTGGGGAAGGTGGGGACCCACTCGCCGTTCACCAGACGGGTGTTCCAGCCCACGTGGTCGGCGTGCACATGGGTGTTCACCACGACGTCCACGTCCTCCGGGCGGACCCCGGCGGCGAGCAGCCGGCCCAGGAAGTCCGTCCGCAGCCCGGACCACGCGGGCATGTGCGGCCGTTCCTTGTCATTGCCCAGACCCGTGTCGACGAGGATCGTCCGGCCCCCGCTGTGCAGCACCCACGTCTGCACGTTGGCCATCAGGTCGTCCGTCTGCGGATCCCAGAAGTCCGGGGCGAGCCAGGACGCGTTGTCCTGCCACATCCGGGGCGTGCTCGCGGGGAAGATGTCGGTGGTGGGGGCGACCGGTGCGTGCCATTCCACGACGCGGGTGATGTCCACGTCGCCCAAAGTGATCGTCTGCATGTCCTCGACGCTATGCGGCACCGGCGAGACGTCCAATGCGTGTCCGTCGCCGCTCTATGCGCCATCGTCTCGCCCGGCGGAAGCCGGGGGAGCCCGGGGTGGCCGGGGGCGGTCGCGGGCCCGGGGTGTCCGGGCTGCATACTCGGGCCCATGGACGTGCTCAGCGACACCATGGCCGCCCTGCGCACCGGCCGCCCGTACTCGGCGCTGTCCGAACGGCGCGGAACGTGGCGGACGGACATCGCGCCCTACGCCGGCGTCGGCTTCCACGTCGTGCTGCGCGGGAACTGCCGGCTGATCCCGCGTCAGGGCGCCGGGGAGCCGGTGGACCTCGCCGAGGGCGACGCGGTGTTCCTGCCGCACGGCACCGCCCACGTCATCACCGGCGATTCCCCCGAACCCACCGTCCTGCTCTGCGGCGCCTACCGGCTCGACCGGTCCCGCGCCCACCCGCTGCTGGAGGACTACCCCGAGGTCATCCGGCTGCCCACGCGTCCCGGCCGGCACGCCGCGCTGGCCGCCACCGTCGTCCTCCTCGGCGACGAACTCCAGCGTCCGGGGCCCGGAACGGACGCGACCTTGCCGGCGCTCCTGGAGCTGATGCTCGTCTACCTGATGCGCGCCTGGTACGAGGAACGGACGGCGCAGCAGGCGGACACCGGCTGGTGCCGGGCGCTGGCCGACCCGGCCATAGGCATCGCGCTGCGCGCCCTGCACGCCGACCCGGCGCAGCCGTGGACGGTGGCCGGACTCGCCGGCCGGGCGGGCCTGTCCCGGGCGGCGTTCGCCCGCCGGTTCGCCGCCCTGGTCGGCAGACCGCCCCTGACGTACCTCACCTGGTGGCGGCTGACGCTGGCCGCCCGGCTGCTGCGGGAGTCCGACGCGCCGCTCTCGGCCGTCGCCCAGCGCATCGGCTACACCTCGCAGTTCGCCTTCGCCCACGCCTTCAAGCGCGCCTACGGCGTCTCCGCGGGCCGCTACCGCCAGGAGCGGCGGGAGGACCACGAACAGGTGAGCGCCTGGGAGGCGACCACCACCGGCGGTCCGGCTGCGGCGGGGTGAGGCCGCTGCGCCGCCGGGCCGGAAAACCCCGGGCACCCCGGCGTGGCGCAATGGCATGCTGTGCTGCGTGAACGGACCTGAGATCCCCTTTGACTTTGCCCCTGAGCTGCGCCTTTTCCTTCCCGCCGACCGTCGTCGACCGGGTACGCCCGTGATCACCGACGGCGTCTCCACCCTGGGGCACGTGGTCGAGTCCCTCGGCGTCCCGCTCACCGAGGTCGGCCGGCTGCTCGTCGACGGACGGGAGGTGCCGGCCTCCCACGTCCCGGGGCCGGGGGAGGCCGTGTCGGTCGAGGCGGTCACCCGCCCCCAGGAGGTGCCGGGCGCACCCCTGCGGTTCCTGCTCGACGTGCACCTGGGCACGCTCGCCCGGCGGCTGCGGCTGCTCGGGGTCGACGCGGCGTACGAGAGCGCGGACATCGGCGACCCGGCGCTGGCCGCCGTGTCCGCGGCCGAGCAGCGCGTCCTGCTGTCCCGGGACCGGGGGCTGCTGCGGCGCCGGGAGCTGTGGGCGGGTGCGTACGTCTACAGCGACCGGCCCGACGACCAGCTGCGCGACGTGCTCGGCCGCTTCATGCCGCGGCTGGCGCCGTGGACGCGCTGCACCGCCTGCAACGGCCCGCTGCAGGACGCCGACAAGGACGCGGTCCGCGAGCACCTGGAGCACGGCACGCGCCGCACCTACGACGTCTTCGCCCAGTGCCTGGCGTGCGGGCGGGTCTACTGGCGCGGCGCCCACCACGCGCGGCTGCAGACGATCGTCGAGGACGCGGTGCGCGAATTCGGGGCCGCTCCGGCCCCGGACAGGCCCTAGCTGTGTTGTCCCGGGACAAGCACATGCGCGATCGGGTGACCGGGTGCACGCTGGAGGGGTAGTGGAGGAGGTGGACGTCATGCAGACGATCGTCGGCTGGCACGTCGAGGTCGAATTCGAAGAGGTCGAGAAGCGGACGCGTGCGGCCGCACTGCTCAGGCTCCAGGACGGTACGGAACTGAGGGCACGCGGCCACGCCACCCGGCACCCGGACGACCCCGAGCAGCTTCGGGTCGGCGAGGAGCTGGCGGCGGCGCGGGCGCTGAACGAGCTCTCGCGGCAACTGCTGCAGAAGGCCGGGCACGACATCGAAGAGGTCACCCACGTGGAGGCCCATCCCTCGATGTGAGCCGTGCACGACCCGATGCGAGCCGTGCACGATCCTGTGCACGACCTTGTGCGCGACTTGGTGCACGAGCTCGTGCCGTGCCCGGGGACGGCGGGGTGCGGGCGGTAGCGTTCAGCGCGTGCTCAAGGGATTCAAGAACTTCGTGATGCGCGGTGACATCGTCACCGTGGCCGTGGGTCTGATCATCGCGCTGGCGTTCTCCACCCTGATCAAGGCGTTCACCGATTTCGTGATCAATCCCATCATCGCCAGTGCCCAGGGCGGGCGTTCCATGGGGCTCGGCTGGCAGCTCGGCCGGCCGGGCAACCAGGCGACGTACCTCGACCTCGGTGCGTTCCTCTCCGCGGTCATCTACTTCCTGATCTTCATGGCCGTCGTCTACTTCTTCATCGTCGTGCCCTACAAGCACGTGCAGGGCCGCCGCGGCGTGGTGGTCTTCGCCGAGCCGGGGCCGCTCAAGACGTGCCTGGAGTGTCTGTCGGAAGACCTGCCCGCGCGGGCCCGCCGCTGCCGGCACTGCGGCGCCGACCAGACCTAGCGGGCCGGTCGGCGCAGGCCGGTGTGGGCTGCGGGCGGTCTACTTTCGTAGGACCACGCCGAGACCTTCGATGAATGTGCCGGGCGGCCGGTGCTGCCTAAGGTTCCCGTGTGAAGGCAACACTGTGGGCGCGGGACCTGTGGGAACGGTGGACCGCGCCGGAGGAGTGGTCCCGGCGGCGGGTGGCCGGGGAGAGCGCGCTCGCCCTCCTCCTCGGGCTGTTCGGCGCGATGGGGGAGTCCGGGCGGGGCTGGCCGTGGATGATCGGCGCCGGCCTGGCCGCCGCCGTGCTGTCGCTGGTGCGGCGCGCCCTGCCGGCCGGCGCGCTCGTCGCGGCGGGTGCGCTGGGCGGGCTGTCCGCCACCGGCATGCTCCTGCTGGGTGTGACGGGCTGGTCGGCCGGGCGCAGGATCCCGGGAGTCCTGCGGGCCCTGGTGGCCGCCGGCCTCTCCTTCCTCCTGTTCGAGGCCCTCGCCCTCTGGAAGGCGCCGGACCAGGCCGTCTTCGTCCTGGTGTTCGGTACGGCGCTGTTCCTGGTGTTCGCGGTGGTCCCCGGGCTCGCCAGCCGCTACTGGACCCAGCGCCGCACCCTGCTGCACACCCTGCAGCAGCGCAACGCCCAGCTGCTGCGCGAGCGCGAGATGGTGGCCGGGCAGGCGCGGCTGCGCGAGCGGCAGCGCATCGCCCAGGACATGCACGACAGCCTGGGCCATCAGCTCGCGCTCATCGCCGTGCAGACCGGCGCGCTGGAGGTCGACCGCGAGCTGACCGGACCTCAGCGGGAGGCGGTCGGCGTGCTGCGGGAGGCATCGGTCGCCGCCATGCAGGAGCTGCGCGAGGTCGTCGGCATCCTCAAGGACGGCACCCCGGAGGAGGAGCAGCCCGTCTCCCGAGTGGTGTCCCGCGTCAAGGAGCTGGTCGACGCGGCCGCGGCCGCGGGCATGCAGGTCGCTCTGGAGCAGTCCGGCCGGACGCGCCCCCTGGCCCCGGCCGCCGACCACACCGGGTACCGGATCGTTCAGGAGGGGCTGACCAACGCGGCCAAGCACGCCCCGGGCGCGGCCATCGCCGTCAACCTGCGCTACGAACCGGACTCCCTGCTGGTGGAGGTCGCCAACGGGCCGGTCCCGCCGGGCCGCGCACTGCCGCAGGGGGACGCCGTCAGCGGCGGGCAGGGCCTGACCGGACTGCGGGAGAGGGCCCGGCTCGTCGGCGGCATGGTGTTCACCGGGCCCGCCGCAGGAGGTGGCTTCCGGCTCGCGGGAGTGCTGCCGTACGACTCCGCCGAGGCCAGGGAGGCCGGGAAGACGGCGACGTTCGTCGATGCGGACGACGACTTTCGGCAGCAGACCGGGGCGGGGGCTCTGGGCGACGGTGGACCGGTCATCGACCGGCTGGATCCGCGCGAGGAGTTCAAGGACATCATGAGCACGAAGAAGAGGAACGGCTGCCTCATGGGCTGCGGGGTCGGCCTGCTGATCCTGGTGGTGCTCGCCGTCGCCGCCGTCTTCGGCATAGGGAAGATCGTCGATGAGGCCGACAAGGGGATGATCGATCCGAGTGTCTACGAGTCGGTCACGGTCGGCGAAGCCGAGCAGCAGGTGCGCGAGAAGCTGCCCTCGGGCAAGTCCGTCCTCATCTCCGACCTCAAGGACAAGCTGCCCGCGGCGCCCGCCGGTACGAGCTGTCTGTCCCTGCTGTCCACCGACACCTCGCGGGGGCTGACCACCGACACCGTTTACCGCTTCTGCTTCAAGGACGGGAAACTGTCCGAGAAGCGCGAGTTCCACGTCAAGAGCTAGCGCGCCCGAGCGACCCCCAGCAGGAGTAGACCAGGTGATCCGCGTCCTCATCGCCGACGACGAGCCCCTCATCAGAGCGGGCATCAGGATGATCCTCACCTCGGCCGACGACATCGAGGTCGTCGCCGAGGCGGCGAACGGGCGCGAGGCCGTCGAGCTGGCGCGGGGACACGGCGTGGACGTCGCCCTCCTGGACATCCGGATGCCGGTGCTCGACGGGCTCACGGCCCTCGGCGATCTGCGCCGGGCCGCGCCCGGTGTGCGGACGCTGATCCTCACCACCTTCGGCGAGCGCGAGAACGTGCTGCGCGCCCTGCGCCAGGGCGGGGCCGGCTTCCTGCTGAAGGACTCGGCGCCCGGTGAGCTGATCGGCGCCGTCCGGGCCGCCGCGGCGGGGGACGCCTACCTGTCACCCGGCGCCACCCGGCACGTCGCCGACTCGCTGGCGACCGGAGCCGTCACCGGCCGGGCCGAGGACGCCCGGCGGCGGGTGGCCCTGCTGAGCGAGCGCGAGCGCGACGTCCTGGCGGTGCTCGGCGAGGGCCTGTCCAATGCCGATGCCGGCCGGCGGCTGCACATGAGCGAAGCCACCGTGAAAACGTACGTCAGCCGGATCCTCGCCAAGCTGGAATGTGACAACCGCGTGCAGGCCGCGCTGCTCGCGCGGGATGCAGGTCTTGCGGTCTGAAGCCCCTGGGACGAAAGAAACAAAGGTTTTTAGCCACCTCCGCCTGACATGTGGTCAGGAAGGGGGTGGTTTTGCGATATCTTCTACGGCGTTCCCTCGTGACCGTGCGTCCCCCGTGACGCCGGAGCGACGTCGGGAGTGCGAGACCCACGCACCCCGCGGAACGCTTGGCACGGCAACGCCTGCGGCGGAACTCCCCTTCCCCCGCGGTGCGTTGTCATGCGCCGGCACCGTCCCCGAACTCGTCCCGCATTCCCCTAGGCAAAGGCTGCATGTCCGTCCATCAGCTCTCGGACCTCCTGCGTTATACCCGCCATAACTCTCCCTTTTACTCCGACCTCTACGCGGCCCTGCCACCGGGCACGGACCGCCTCGCCGACCTCCCCGCCGTGGACCAGGAAGCCTTCTGGAAGGCCAACACCCTCCACGACAACAGGGTGCTGACCGGCCCGCTCCGCGAAGCCGTCGTCTACAAGACCGGCGGCACGACCGGCGCCCCGAAGTTCTCCTGCTACACCCGGGAGGAATGGCGGGAGTTCGTTACCGCCTTCGGCCAGGGCCTCGTCGATGCGGGGCTGCGCCCCGGCCACCGCGTCGCGGACCTCTTCTACGCCGGGGAGCTCTACGCCAGCTTCCTGTTCATCCTCGACGCGCTCGCCCACGCCCCCGTCGACAACGTACGGCTGCCCATCGGCGGCGGCGCCCCCCTGGAGACGACCGTCCCCACCCTCCAGGACTTCCGCGCCGACGTCGTCGCCGGCACCCCCACCACCCTGTGCCGGCTCGCCGAGTACATCGTGTCGACGGGCCGTCAGCTCCCTTTCGTGGAACTGCTGTTCTTCGGCGGCGAGGCGCTCTTCCCCGACCAGCGACGGCTGCTCGCCGCCGCCTTCCCCAACGCCGAACCGCGCTCCCTCGGCTACGCCAGCGTCGACGCCGGCCTCCTCGGCCGCCCCGTGCCCGGCCCCGACCCGCGCGTGCACCGCGCCTTCACCCCGCACACCGTCGTCGAGATCGTCGACGAGACCACCGGTGAGCCCATCCACGAGGCCGGCCGCCCCGGCCGTGTCCTGGTGACCCAGCTCTACCGCCGCCTCATGCCCGTCATCCGCTACCCTGCGGGCGACCGCGCCGAGTGGACCGACCCCGCCGCCGGCCACTTCCGCATCCTCGGCCGTGCCGAGGAGGGCGTCCGCGTCGGCCCCGTCTCGCTGTACTCCCAGGACGCCCTCGCCGCCGTCGCCGAAGCGGACACCGACGGCCGCGTCACGGGCACCCAGCTCGTCGTGCGCCGCCGGGACGGCCGCGACCAGCTCGTGCTGCGCCTGGCCACCGCCCCCGGCGACGACGACCCGGCCGGGCTGGAGGTTCTCGCCAAGGCGGTCGTCACCGAGCTGAACGACGCCCGGCCGCTCTACCCCGACAGCGTCCGCGCCGGATACGTCCACCCCCTGGCCGTGGAGTGGGTGCGCCACGGCGACCTGGTCGTCAACTCCCGCTCCGGCAAGCTCGTCCGGGTCCTCGACGAGAGGCCGACCGCATGACCGCCACCACCACGGACGAGGGCCGCCGTCTGCCGCTCGTCCTGCGCAACCGCGCCTTCGGCACCGTCTGGCTCGGCCAGGTGCTCACCCAGGCCGCCGTCCGCATGTTCCAGGTCGGCGTGTCCTGGTGGCTCATCGCCTACGCCGTCGACGGCGGCCGCGGACTGGCCTCCGGGCTGTTCATGGCGGTCAGCACGCTGCCCGCCGTGGCCCTGGCGCCCGTCGTCGCCCGGACCGTCGCCCGCTTCGCGCACCGCTCGGTGCTGCGCACCGCGGCCGGCACGGCGGGCACGGCCGCCGCGGCGCTCGCCGCCTGGGCGTACACCAGCGGCCTCCCGCTGGCCGCCGCCTACGCCGCGACGCTGGCCCTCGCCACCTGCCAGGCGTTCTTCGACCCCTGCCTGACCACCTCCGTGCCGGAACTCGTCGACGACGAGGACATCGAGGCCGCCACCGGCTTCGAGATGTCCACCCAGTCGCTCGCCGGCCTCGGCGGCGCCCTGCTCGGCGCCCTGATCGTCGACCGGGCCGGCGTGGCCGGCCTCGCCGTCGGCTGCTCGGCCGCCTACCTGAGCGCCGCCGCACTCATCGCCACCGCCCGCTTCCGGGCCGCGGACGCACCCGGCGAGGACGCGGCGCAGGCAGCGGGGGAGCAGCAGCGGACACTGCGCGGCATCCTGGCCGACCTGCCCTTCGTCCGCAGCATCCTGATCTGCTTCACGGCGGCCAACCTCTTCACCACCGCCGTCTTCGTCGTCATCCCGCTCTACACCGCCTCGGTGCTCCACGACGGGGGCGGCACCGTCGCCCTGCTGGAGGCGTCGCTGGGCACCGGCACGCTGATCGGCTCCTTCACCGGCGCACGGGTGCCCGGCCGCCCCACGGTCACCGGGGCCTGGTTGCTCGGCGCGATGGCCGTGGCGCTCGCCGTGCCCGGCCTCTTCGCCGGACGGTTCGTCATCGCCGGCTGCCTGGTCGTGGCCGGCTGGTGCGTGGGCGTCATCGGCGTCCGCTTCGTGGCCCTGTTCCAGCGGCTGGTGCCCGCGGCCGACAAGCCCGGCTTCTTCGCCGTCATGCAGGCCGTGCTGGGTGCCACCTTCCCGCTCGCCTCCCTGCTGTTCGGCCTGCTCGGCGACCAGCTCTCCGCGCAGACCCTCTGCCTGATCCAGGCCGCCGGACTCCTGCCGGCCGCCTGCGCGCTGGCCCTGCTGCGCGAGCCGGCACCGGACGCCCCCGCGCCCGCAGCCGAAGCCGAACCGTCCCCGCTCGTGGCCGCCGGAGGAGAGAGATGACCGCCACCATCGACCGGGCGACGCCCGCCGACATCGCCGACCTGCGCCAGCTCTACTACGCCGTCTACGGCCCGCACTATCCCGTCGCGCTCGGCACCGACCCCGCCGAGATGTCCCGCCTCATCGCGGACCCGCACTCCCTGTGGCTCGTCGCCCGCTGCCCGCGCACCGGCGGCCTCGCCGGATCGGCGGCCATCCGCAGCGAGGCCGGCAGCCGCACCGGCAAGCTGGAGGGTCTCGCCGTCCACCCGGACCACCGGGCGGCCGGCCTGGCCGGGACGCTGACCGAGGAGCTGTGCGCACGGATGCTGGACACCGGGCGGCTGGACTCGGTGTACGCCACCGTCCGCACCGTCAGCGTCGGACCGCAGCGCGTGGTCTCCCGCAACGGTTTCCGTCCGCTGGGCGTCCTGCCCAACGCCGTGGCCCTCAACGGCCGGGAAAGCCTCGCACTCTACGCGCGTCACTCCACCGGGGTCCTCAGCCGCCGCGTCCCCGTCCCCGACGTGCCCGCCCCGCTCGCACCGCTCCTGCGCACCGTCGAGCGCAACCTGGGCATCGACTACGCGGACACCGCCGTCACCCCGCCCCGGCCCGCGCCGGCGAGCACGAACCCGGCACCGCTGGAGATGGTCGAGGCCCCCGGCTTCGTGAGCCGCCGCTTCCACGACCGCTTCCCCGACGCCGACCGCTGGTTCTACCCGCTGCACACCCCCAACACCCTGCTGGTGGCCGACGACGACCGCTTCGAGGTGTACGCCTACCTCAACCGCACCGGACGCTACTGCGCCCTGGTCGCCGCCCACCCCACCCCCGCCGTGGCCGCCGACTGCCTGGAGGCGATCACCCGGACCCTCACCCGGGCCGGCGCCGGCTACGTCGAGGCGCTGCTGCCGCTCGCCGAACACGGCATGCTCTCCGCCTTCCTCGCCCAGGGCTTCATCCCCAGCGCCCTCTACCCGGCGATGCGCCCGGAGACCGACGGCGACGGCTTCCACGACTACGTCGTGATGTCCCGGACCGCCGAGCAGATCGACTTCCGCGGCGTGGTCGTCGACGAACCGCTCCAGCCCTACCTGGACGCCTACGTGTCGGCCTGGGCGTCGACCTACCTGCCCACACTCGAGGTTGCCTCATGAACCCCGCCCGTCCCCACCTCGCCCCGATCGACGTTCCCGACCCGGCGCTCCTGCCCCGGCTGCAGGAACTGTGCGACCTGACCGACCCGTACGCCTGCGGCCCCGCCGAAGAGGAGCTCTTCGCCGCCGCCATGGCCGAGATCCACGCCTGGCACGCGGACCGCTCCCCCTTCTTCCGGGACCTGTACGCCCACACCGGCCAGGACGAGAAGTACCGCGCGCCCCTGGTGCACGCGAACTTCTTCAAGCGCCACGAAGTGCTCTCCATACCCCGCAACGACGTCCACCTGCACCTGACCTCCTCCGGCACCACCGGACAGAAGTCGCAGATGTTCTTCGACAGCTGGACCATCCGCTCCGCCCAGCGCATGGTGGCCCGCATCTTCGACCGCAACAGCTGGATCACGCCCGACCAGCAGGTCAACTACCTGCTCTCCAGCTACGAGCCCGCCCCCGACCTCAAGCTGGGCACCTCCTTCACCGACAACTACCTCTGCGACTTCGCCCCCGCCCGTGAGGTCGCGTACGCGCTGCGCCACACCGGCAGCGGCCACGAGTTCGACCCCTTCGGGACCATCGCCGCCCTGCGCCGCTACGCCGAGGACGACGTGCCCGTGCGCATCCTGGGCTTCCCCGCCTTCCTGTGGTTCGCCCTGGAGCGGATGCGCGCGATGGGGATGCCGCCCCTGACCCTGCCCGAGGGCTCGCTGATCCTCTTCGGCGGCGGCTGGAAGGGCCACTCGGACCGGCAGATCGGCAAGGACGAGCTGTACGGCCGCATCACCGAGCAACTGGGCGTCCCCTCCGAGCGGATCCGCGACACCTTCGGCTCGGTCGAGCACTGCATCCCCTACATCGAGTGCGACCACCACCGCCTGCACGCCCCCGTGTGGTCCCGGGTGTTCATCCGCTCCACCCGCACCCTGGAGCCGCTGCCGTACGGCGAGACCGGCTACCTGCACCTCGTCTCCCCGTACATCACGTCCGTGCCGGCGCAGAGCGTCGTCATGGGCGACCTCGCCTCCCTGCACCCGGGCGAGGAGTGCGGCTGCGAGCTGGACACCCCCTGGTTCACCCACCGCGGCCGCGCCGGAGTGAGCCGCAACAAGAGCTGCGCGGTGGCCGCCGCCGAACTGATGAAGGGCATGTCATGACGACCGCGACCGGACCGCTGACGCACCACCACTACTGGCAGGGCGCCTTCGTCGACGACGAGGAGGCCGGCCGCCGGCTTGCGGACCTGCCCGCCACCGTCGAGGCCGCGCTGGCCGAGCCGCTGGAGACCGAGACCGTCCTGGCCGCCTGCGAGCGGCTCGCGGCCGCCCTGCGCGACCCGGCCCACCCCACCCACACCCGCCTGGCGCAGCACCTGGCCGACGGCGAGGACTCCTCCGTCCTCACCGAGCTGGCCGCCTTCCTCGGCCGGCCCGAGCTCACCCGCAAGCTCCGCCGCGAGCTCGGCGGCGCCACCCCGCAGCGCCTCACCCGCCCCGACGCCCGGGAGACCGTCTACGAGGCGTGGGCACCGGTCGGCCTGGTCGCCCACATCGCCCCCGGCAACGCCGCCACCGTCGCACCCCTCAGCCTCGTCGAGGGCCTGCTGGCCGGCAACGTCAACGTCCTCAAGACCAGCAGCGCCGACACCCTCCTTGCCCAGCACCTGCTCGCCGAACTCGCCGCCCTGGACCCCACCGGGGCCATCGCCGAGCGCGTCATCGTGCTGCGCTTCTCCTCCTCCCGGCAGGACTGGCTGCGCCTGATGTGCGCCCCCGCCGACGCCGTCGCGGTGTGGGGCGGCGAGGCCGCCGTCGAGGGCGTGGCCGCCCACGTGCCGCCCGGCTGCCGCCTGGTGGAGTGGGGCCACAAGATCTCGTTCGCCTATCTGACCGCGGACGCCTGGCACGACGAGCGGACCCTGACCGCCCTGGCCGCGGACGTCTGCCTGCACGAACAGCAGGCGTGCTCCAGCCCGCAGGTCGTCTACCTCGACACCGAGGACGAGAAGGAGGTCTTCGCCTTCGCCGAGCGCTTCGCCGGCGTCCTGGCCGCGATGCCGCCCGCCGTCCGTCAGGAGGAGCCGAGCCCGGCCGAGGAGGCCGAGCTCACCACCACCGAGCTCATCGCCCGCCTGGAACAGCACCTCGGCCTCACCCGGGTCATCACGGCCCCCGACGGTTCCTGGCGCGTCATGGCCGACACCCGGCCCGCGCTCACCGCCTCCCCCCTGCACCGCAGCGTGTGGGTCAAGCCCCTGCCCCGGAGGCGCGCACTGGCCACCCTGCGCCCCATGCGCCGCTACCTGCAGACCGCCGGCATCGCCGGCAGCCGCACCGACGTCGCGGAGCTGTCCCGGCTCGTCCTGGCCGCCGGCGCCACCCGCGTCACCCCGCTCGGCCGCATGCTCGACGGGTACTGCGGCGAACCGCACGACGGCGTCTACGCCCTGCAGCGCTACAGCCGCCGCGTCGCCGTCCAGGCCGACGACCGCTTCGCCACCACCGCCTGCCTCGACGACCTGACCCGGCCGGTCTCCTTCCCGGCGCCCGACGGCCCGCTGCTGGACAAGGCCGCCGTCCAGGAGCTCAACGCCGGCGTCGACCCGCGCGACGCCGAGCTGTACTTCCGCAGCGGCGGCAGCACGGGCGCCCCCGCCCTGTCGCTGTTCAGCTACGACGACTACGACACCCAGATGCACGCCGCCGCCCGCGGCCTCCTCGCCGCCGGCTACGACCCGGCCCGCGACCGCACCGCCAACCTCTTCTACTGCGGCGGCATGTACGGGGGGTTCATCAGCTTCTTCTCCATCCTGGAGCGGCTGGGCGGCGTCCAGATGCCGATGGCCGCCGGACCCGACCACCGGGTCACGGCCGGGATGATCGTCGCCCACGAGGTGGACACCCTCTTCGGCATGCCCTCCTACCTGTGGCAGCTCCTCCACGACCAGGCGGACCTGCTGCGCGCGTACGGCGGCCTCCGCAAGATCTTCTACGGGGGCGAGCACTTCACCGACGAGCAGCGCCGCACCCTCACCGAGACGTTCGGCATCGAGGTCGTCCGCTCCATCACCTACGGCAGCACCGACCTCGGCCCGCTCGGCTACCAGTGCACCGAGTCCGCCGGCGGCGTCCACCACCTGCACGCCGACCTGCACACGCTGGAGATCCTGGAGACCGACGCCGACCGGCCCGTCGCACCCGGCGAGACGGGCCGGCTGGTCTTCACCACGCACGCCCGGCGCGGCCAGAACCTCGGCCGCTACGTCATCGGCGACCTCGGCCGCGCCCTGCCCGGCCCCTGCGCCTGCGGCAACCGGTCCCCGCGCTTCGAACTGCTCGGCAGGGGAGGCGACGTGATGCGGGTGGCCTCCTACTTCCTCAACTACCGCCGCTTCGTGGCCATCGCCGAGCAGGACTGCGGCCACCGCGGCGAACTGCAGGTGGCACTCACCCGCTCCAGCGTCCGCGAGCGGCTGACCGTCCGCGCCGAGGACACCGGCACGGACCCGCAGCAGCTGCGCGCGGCCTTCCTCGCGGGCTACGAGGAACTGCGCTCGGCCGTCGGGGACGGGCTGCTCGACCTCGACGTCGAGACGGTGGACGGCGCCGCCCTCGACCGCACCCCCACCAGCGGAAAGCTGCGCACCGTGGTGGACGCGCGACGCTAGGGGCGACATCCGGCCGTGCGGAGTCAGGAACGTGTCAACGTCCGGCTCCGCACGGTCACCAGCGGCCGGTCCGGGCTGACGATACGTCATGGAACCCCGACCAAGGAGAGCACTCCATGACCGGCACCACGGGCACCCGGCCCGGCCGTCTGAAGGTCTACCTCGGCGCGGCCCCGGGCGTCGGCAAGACCTACCGCATGCTGGACGAAGGATGGCGCCGCGCCCTGCGCGGCACCGACGTCGTCGTGGGCCTCGCCGAATGCCACCACCGCCCGCACACCGAGGAGATGCTCGACGGCCTGGAGGTCCTGCCCCGCCTGCGGTGCTCCACCTCCGGCGCCGAGTCCCACGAGCTCGACACGGCCGCCGTCCTGCGGCGCCGGCCCGACGTGGTCCTCGTCGACGAGCTCGCCCACACCAACGCCCCCGGCACCGGCAACGCCCGGCGCTGGCAGGACGTGGAAGACCTCCTCGCCGCCGGCATCGACGTCGTCACCACCGTCAACATCCAGCACCTGGAGTCCCTCAGCGACGTCGTCGAGAAGATCACCGGACTGCCGCAGCACGAGACCGTGCCCGACGAGGTCGTCCGCCGCGCCCACCAGATCGAACTCGTCGACATGGCCCCCGAGGCGCTGCGCCGCCGCATGGCGCACGGCAACGTCTACGCCCCCGAGAAGATCGACGCGGCCCTCTCGCACTACTTCCGCGTCGGCAACCTCACCGCCCTGCGGGAGCTGGCCCTGCTGTGGCTCGCCGAACGCGTGGACGAGACCCTGCAGCGCTACCGCGCCGAGCACGGCATCGGCGGCGTGTGGGAGACCCGCGAACGCGTCGTCGTCGCCCTCACCGGCGGCCCCGAGGGCGAGACCCTGATCCGCCGCGCCGCCCGCATCGCCGCCCGCTCCTCCGGAGGCGACCTGCTCGCCGTGCACGTCGCCCGCAGCGACGGGCTCGCCGGCGCCTCGCCCGCCGCGCTGGCCGGCCAGCGCCGCCTCGTGGAGAGCCTGGGCGGCAGCTACCACACCGTGGTGGGCGACCACGTGCCCGACGCCCTCCTCGCGTTCGCCCGCGCCGAGAACGCCACCCAGCTCGTCGTCGGCGTCAGCCGCCGCGGCCGGCTCCGGCGCGTCGCCGACGCCCGCGGGGTGGGCGAGGCCGTCGTCGAGCTGTCCGGTGACATCGACGTCCACCTGGTCACCCACGAACGCGCGGGCCGCGGCCGCACCCGGCCCGTCCCCGGCCGCGACCTCTCCCGCGCCCGCCGCCTCGGCGGACCCGCCGCCGGGCTGCTGCTGCCCCTCGCGCTGACCCTCCTGCTGCGCCGCCCCCCGGTCGCCGACGCCCTGGGCCTCAACCTCACCAGCGAGGCGCTGCTCTTCCTGGTGGCCGTCGTCGGCGTCGCCTGCATCGGCGGGGTGGCCTCCGCGCTGCTGGCCTCGCTCACGGCGTCGCTCCTGCTCAACTACTACTTCATCCCGCCCGCGGGCCGCTTCACCATCGCCGAGGCCAACAACGTCCTCGCCCTCGCCGTCTTCGCGCTCGTCGCCGTCACCGTCGCGGCCATCGTGGACCGCTCCCTGCGGCTGAGCCGCCGCGCCGCGAGCGCCACCGCCGAGGCCGAGACCCTCTCCTCCCTGGCCGCCGGCATCCTCCGCGGCGAGCAGGCCGTTCCCGTGCTGCTGGAGCGCACCCGGGAGACCTTCGGCATGGAGTCGGCCGAACTGCGCCCCCGCGGCCGCGAGCCGGGGCGCGCGACCGCCGGCACGGCACCGGGCCAGGACGGGGCGGAGACCCGGGTGCCCGTCGGCGAGGGGGACGAGCTGGTGCTGCGCGGCCGCGTCCTGCCCGCCACCGAGCACCGCGTCCTCACCGCCTTCGCCGCCCACCTGACGGCCGCCGTGGAGCGCGCCCGCCTCGCGGAGGCCGCCGCCGAGATCGAACCGGTGCGCGCCGCCGACCGGATGCGCACCGCACTGCTCGCCGCCGTCAGCCACGACCTGCGCACCCCGCTCGCCGGCGGCTGGGCCGCCATCAGCTCGCTGCGCAGCCGCGACGTCGACTTCTCCGCCGAGGACAAGGAGGAACTCCTGGCCACCGCCGAGGAGTCGATGGCCAAGCTCAGCCGGCTCGTCGACAACCTGCTCGACATGAGCCGCATCCAGGCCGGCGCCCTGACCCTGCACCTGCAGCCCACCGCGCTGGCCGAGGTGCTGCCGCAGGCCCTGGACAGCCTGCCGGACACCCCGGCAGGGCGCGTCGTCGTCCACGACGTCGAGCACGTGCCGTGCGTGCTGGCCGACCCGCCCCTGCTGGAACGCGTCCTCGCCAACCTCGTGGCCAACGCCACCCGGCACTCGCCGCCCGGCCGGGCGGTCACCGTCGCCGCCAGCGCCCTCGCCTCCCGGGTCGAACTGCGCGTGGCCGACCGGGGTCCCGGCCTGCGGCCCGCCGACCGCGAACGCGCCTTCGCCCCCTTCCAGCGGCTCGGCGACACCGACAACACCACCGGCCTCGGCCTGGGCCTCGCGCTGTCCCGGGGGCTCACCGAGGCCATGGGCGGCACCCTCACCCCGGAGGACACCCCCGGCGGCGGGCTGACGATGGTCGTCTCCCTGCCCGCCGCACCGGCTCCGGCGTAATCCGCAAATTCCCTAGTCCATCGGGATTTCGTTGACACCCTTCCGGAGCGGCTGCGAGCGTGCGTTCGCAACGACGGTCGGACGGCGGGAGGCGGTCCCGGCCCGTGAGCACAGGACGGGAAGGCGATGGGATGACCAAGCGCGCGCTGATCACCGGTATCACCGGGCAGGACGGTTCGTACCTCGCCGAACACCTGCTGTCACGGGGATACCGGGTCTGGGGCCTGCTCAGGGGCCGGGCGAACCCCCGGACCTCGCGCGTGGCCCACCTCGTCCCCGACCTCTCCTTCGTCGACGGCGACCTCACCGACCAGGCGAGCCTCCTGGCCGCCGTGGACGCCGTACAGCCCGACGAGGTCTACAACCTGGGCGCGCTCTCCTCCGTGCCCGGCTCGTGGCAGCAGCCCGAACTGGTCACCGACGTCAACGGCACCGGCGTCCTGCGGCTGCTCGAAGCCATCCGCATGGTGAGCGACCTCAGCGGCTCCCGGCACGCCGACGGCGGCCGGATCCGCTTCTACCAGGCGTCCTCCTCCGAGATGTTCGGCAAGGCCACCGAGACCCCGCAGAGCGAGACCACCGGCTTCCACCCCCGCAGCCCCTACGGCGTGGCGAAGACCTACGGGCACCACATCACCCGCACCTACCGCGAGTCCTTCGGCATGTACGCCGTCTCCGGCGTGCTCTTCAACCACGAGTCCCCGCGGCGCGGTGCCGAGTTCGTCACCCGGAAGATCTCCCTCGCCGCCGCCCGCATCAAGCTCGGCCGCCAGAAGCGGCTCGACCTCGGAAACCTGGACGCCGTGCGCGACTGGGGCTTCGCCGGCGACTACGTGCGCGCCATGCACCTGATGCTGCAGCAGGAGGAGCCCACCGACCACGTGGTGGGGACCGGCCGGCTGCACTCCGTCCGGGACGCGGTGCGCTGCGCCTTCGCGTGCGTGGGCCTGGACTGGACCGACCACGTCGTCGTCGACCCCGCCCTCGTCCGCCCCGCCGAGGTGGAGGTCCTGTGCGCCGACAGCCGGCGCGCACGGGCCGGGCTGGGCTGGGAACCCACCGTGGACTTCCCCGCCTTGATGCGGATGATGGTGCACTCCGACCTCGAACGGGCCTCCCGCGAGCCCGCGTACGGGGACCTGCTGCAGGTCGCCGGCCGGTAGGAGGCGGGCGCACGACGCCGTACCAGTGGCCCGGCCGGGGGCGTTCCGGCCGGGCCACTGACGCGTTTCGGACCCGTACCAACGGACCGTACCTCCGACCGAACCGAAGTACCGAAAGCGCCGGACCGGTCAACCGAACCATCCGGAAGGGCAAACCGCAGGTTTAACCGTGGCGAGACGGCATGTCGTTGACTTGACTCAGCGGAAGTACCTACTGTTTCGATCAGTTGGTCAGAAACCGGGCCATTGGGATCGAGGCCCGGATACCGCAATTCTTTGACGCATTTCTAGCGCGCGGTTCCGAACATTGAGTGGGATCCGAAAGGTTGGCAGTCTCGTGGCCACTTCCGTACTTGCAGATGACCAGACCAGTGTCCGTCCGCAGTTCGAGCAGCCCGGTATGTGCATGGCTTATCTCGACCCCGCTCTGACGATCCGGCAGGCGAACCCCGAGTTCTTCCGGCAGTTCGGGACCACCTCCGAGGACGTGTGCGGGCGCAGGTTCCAGGAGCTGGTGCACCCCAGCGTCCAGCAGCCGCTGCTGCGCCAGTTCTCCGGTTTGGTCGAGGGCAGGCGCCAGCGGTTCGCCACCCACGTGGTCGCCCTGCGGCAGGAGGAGTCCCGGGAGGATTCCGCGTTCTCCAGCACGCTCACGGCGATCTCCGTGCGCGGCGGCACCCCGGGGGACGCCGCGATCCTGGTGATGATGCCGCCGGGGCAGGCGTCCGCCGAGGAGGCCGGCGTGGTCACCAGCCGCAAGAAGATCCTCACCGACATCGACGCGCGCATCCTGGAGGGCATAGCCGCCGGCATTTCCACCGTCCCGCTCGCCTCCCGGCTGTATCTCAGCCGCCAGGGCGTCGAATACCACGTCACCGGCCTGCTCCGGAAGCTCAAGGTGCCCAATCGTGCCGCCCTGGTGTCCCGGGCCTACTCGATGGGTGTGCTCAAGGTCGGCATGTGGCCGCCGAAGGTCGTCGAAGAATTCATCAAGTGACCGGCCGTCCGGGCAGGCTTTCCCCGGTTCCCGGGATTCCCGCAAGAACCAGGGAAACACCTAGTCCTGCTGTGCTCCACCGCTTTTCCGGTGGACAAGCGGAACCCCGGGGGGATTTCTGCCGTCGCCCGGGCGCCGGCGAGGGGCGGCACCGGGTGCCGCTGCGGCGGATGAACCGGAGGGAACTCTTCCGGTCGCTGGTGCGCTCTACAGGGTGAAGCTGCGAAGTCCGTGTCCCTGGTGACACTCGGCGAATGGGGGGAACCCATGCGCATGACCCGCACGACGTGGCGCTCCGGGGCGGCCGTTGCCCTGCTGGCCCTGCTGACCGTTCCGGCCGTCGCCCTGGCGGCAGCCTCCCACGCACCCGGCGGCCCGGCGGAGGAGTCCGCCGGCGGACCACCGGTGCACGAGGGCGACCCGTCCTCGGCCACCGACCGGGTGGCCGCCCTCTACGGCGCGTACGTCGACGCCCGTACGGG
Organism: Streptomyces sichuanensis; assembly: GCF_020328095.1. Taxonomy (NCBI): domain Bacteria; kingdom Bacillati; phylum Actinomycetota; class Actinomycetes; order Kitasatosporales; family Streptomycetaceae; genus Streptomyces; species Streptomyces sichuanensis. The sequence goes on along the minus strand of NZ_JAIXMK010000072.1, from coordinate 7,948 downwards.
CACGCCCGACGCCGTCCTGTCCGACGCCCTGCGCGCCCACTTCCTCACCGAGGAGTTCCGCGAACGCCTGACGTCCTGGGAGCTGCAGCACGGCGTGGACGGGGTGTTCCGCGCCCAGAACACCCCGCGCGCCTGGCGCGCGACCTACGACAACAGCGGCGCCGGGCACACCTGGACCCGCGTCCGGCTGACGTGGGGCGACGTGAAGAAGCCCACGTACACCTACCTGAGCGTGCAGTCGGACCTGGGCACCGGGCTCATCTCCGACATCAAGGAGACCGGGGCCCCCGGGGCGGGGTGAGGCGGCCCCGCCCCGCCGCGGGCGGTCAGTCCTTGCCGGAGTAGCGGTGGCGGGCCCAGGCCGGCAGGCCGAACCAGCACAGCGCCAGCCAGGCCACGAGCCCGCCCGTCACCCAGGGCACGGCCGCGTTGTGCATGGCGATGCGCAGGATCAGGAAGAGGGCCGACGCGACGGTGGCCAGCAGCAGTACGACCCCCAGCAGCGTCATGCGGGACGCCCAGGTGACGGTCTGCGGCTTCAGCCGCCGGCCGGTGACCAGCCGGTGGAAGGAGACGGGGCCGATCAGGGCGCCGGTGGTGGCGGCACCCAGCAGCACGGTGACCACGTAGATCCACTTGTTGGTCGTCCCCAGCGAGCCGAACTGCGGCGTGAAGACGACGGTCAGCAGGAAGCCGAAGAGGATCTGCACCCCCGTCTGCGCCACCCGCACCTCCTGGAGCAGTTCGCCCCAGAGCCGGTCGGCGCGCTCCTCGGGGGATTCGTCACGTCCTTCGCGCTGTGCTCCGCTCGGCGCCATACCGACCCGTCCTTCACGTCCGCGGTACGGCGTACCGTACTGGGCCCCTCCGTGCTCACCGGGTATTGAGGGGCGTCCGGCGGACGAACGTCATGCCGAAGCGGCCGTCCCGCCCGACACCCTCGCCCGTCACATAGGCGGCGTTCCCGCCGTGCCAGTACAGGCAGCCGATGCGCAGGGGCTCCTGCCCCTCCCAGTAGGGCCTCATGCGGACGCCCGCGAGCGGGTTGCGCTGCCGCCCGGGACCCCACGCCCGTACCTCGGACTCCAGGACCTGGCTGTACCAGTCGGTGCCGCGGTCGAGATCGCTCAGGTGGAACACCATGCGGCGCTCGCTGCCCGCCAGGGTGACGTCGACGTCCAGTTGTGCCCTGCGGCCGTCGAGGCTGCCGAGGTAGCGCCCCCGGCCCAGGGGCCGCCCGCACCAGTCCTCGAAGTCACGGAACGGCCGGTTCTGGACGAGGGCGGGAGCCGTGGCCGAGCGGTGGAACGCCATCGGGTAGCCGCGGCCGCCGCTGCTGCCGATGCCGGAGAGGACGTCGGTGTCACACGTGTGGACCAGCAGGCTCGGCCAGGTCAGGGCGGCCGCACCGGACAGCGTGACCGTGCCGATGTCCCGCGCGCCCGGGGCGACCTCCCGGCGGCTTCCGACGTACGTCGCACCCCGTTCGAGGTCGGTGAAGGTGAGGTAGACGGTGTGCAGCGTGCCGGGCGGCTCCTGCGCCACCACGATCCGCAGCCGGGCCCTGTGGCCGTCGCACACCCCCTCCCAGGTGCCGTGGAAGGCACGGACGTCCCGGAACGCGCGGCCACCTCCCGTTGCTGCCGCGACCGGCATCGCGCTGCCCCACGTCAGCCCTCCGGCGGCCAGGGCGGTGCCCACGGCGGACTTCAGGGCGGTGCGGCGGGTCATCGAGCGGTACTTCATCGGACCTCCCGAATCTCTCGGCTCCTCAAGCGGCCAAACGCGTCTCATCATGGGCGGGAGACGGCGGGCGGCACAGGCGCAATTGAGCCGCCGCACGGGTACGGCCCCTGTGTCGTCGCGAGAAAAATGTCCCGGATGTCGCCACGGGTGCTTACTGTTGCCCGCGTGATGTTGCGTGAGAAGCGGCGCCGCCCACCCTCCCCACGGGTGCGCACGGGATCCCGCGCCCTGTTCACCGTCGTGCTGCTCGCCGCCACGACCGCCTGCGGCGTCCTCGCCGAACGGCGCGACGACGCCCTCGCGACGGTCACCGGCTTCGAGCAGGCCCTGCGCACCGGGCACAAGGAGCCGCTGTGCGCCGCCCTCGCCCCCGCCACCCGCGAGGAAGTGGGGCAGTCGGGCCGGAGCTCCTGCGAGCAGGCGATGGAGGACGAGGAGATCCCGCAGGCCGGCGCCGTCCGGCACCTCGACGTCTACGGCGACCAGGCACGGGCCGTCCTCGACCACGACACCGTCTTCCTGGCGCACTTCCCCGCCGGCTGGAAGGTGACCGCCGCGGGGTGCCGGCCGCGCTCCGAGCAGCCCTACCAATGCACGGTCAAAGGCAGGTGACACCGTCATGAAAGCGATGTTCAGCTCGTGCCTCGTGCTGATCGTCGGCGGTCTGGTGTACTTCACGGCGCTGGGACTGATGCACCGGTGAACCGGCCCGCGGGAGCGCAGGAGGACACGGCGCCCCGCCACACCGGCGGGCTGCGGCGCTTCGTCCACGACAACGGCCTCGCCCTCACCTTCGGCGCCGCGTTCGTCCTCGCCGTGGCGGGCCAGGCCGCAGCCGGCCGCGCCGAGTTCAACAGCCTCCTCATCACCGACGGCCTGGCACCGGTCGACTTCCCCGCCTACCTCACGTCGTCGGACTTCGCCGTCGACGTCACCGAGAACTGGCAGTCGGAGTTCCTGCAGTTCTTCCTCTACGTCTTCGTCACCGTCTGGCTGGTCCAGCGCGGCTCGCCCGAGTCGAAGGAGACCGGAAAGGCCGGGCCCGAAACCGACCGGGAGCAGCTCGTCGGCGAACACGCCCGGCACGACTCCCCGCGCTGGGCCGCGGCCCCCGGCTGGCGCCGGACGGTGTACTCCCACTCGCTCGGCCTCGTCATGGGCGTCATCTTCCTGCTCTGCTGGTTCAGCCAGTCCGTCACGGGCGCGGCCGCCTACAACGAACAGCAACTGCGCCGGTTGCAGGCCCCCGTCGCCTGGAGCGAGTACCTGCTCCGCGCCGAATTCTGGAGCCGCACCCTGCAGAACTGGCAGTCCGAGCTGCTGGCCGTCGCCGCCATGGCCGTCCTCTCCATCTACCTGCGCCAGCGGGGCTCACCGGAGTCGAAGCCGGTCGGCGCCGCCCACACCTCCACGGGCATCGAGGGCTGAGCCGGCGGCCGGCCCCCGGGCCGCTCGCCGGCCGCCTCACACGTTCCGCCAGCGCGCCATCGCGAAGGAGAACAGCCCGAACATGCCCAGCCCCACCGCCACCACCGCGAGGAGCCAGGGGCCGGCGGGGGTTTCCGCGAAGGCCCGCAGGGTGTCGTCGAGGCCCTTGGCCCGGCCCGGGTCGTAGGCGACGGCCGCCTGGACCGCGAAACCGCCCACCGCGGCGAACACGATCCCCCTGCTGCACCCGCCCCCGACCCCCAGGACATCCACCGCCCTGCGCACCGCCGGGGACATCTCCGCCAACTTCAGATCCTCGCGGTACGCGCGCATGACCGCCCTGACCACGATCCAGACACCGGTGACCGCCACCGCCACCCCCGCCGCGGCCACCAGCCACTGGCCGCCCGGCCAGCCCAGCATCCGGGTGGTGACGTCGCGGGACTGCTCGTCCGTCGACCCGGCGCCGCTCTCGCGCTCCCCGGCGGCGAAGGCGAGCACCGTGCCGGCGACCACGCAGTAGAAGACGAAGCGCACGGCCGAGAAGAGCCGCTCGCGCGCCTTCCCGCCCCCGGGGCCCGCCGCGCCGAAGACCGCCTCCGACAGCCGCCACAGCGCCATGCCGGCCAGCCCGATGCCCACCGCCCAGACCAGCACCCCGCCGAGGGGCTTGTCGGCCAGCTCTTCCACCGCACCGCCGCGGTCGGCCTGTTCGCCGCCGCCGGTGAGCGCGACGCGCAGGGCGAGCACACCGACGAGGAGGTAGATCACCCCGCGTGCCGTCAGTCCCACCCGTGCCGCGGCGACCGTCCCGGCCCCGCGGGCCGCCCGCGCTTCGCCGCCGTCCGGCATCCGTCTCATCGTGCCGCCCTCCTTCTCGGACACACCCCTGGCTCTCGTCCCGGGGCCCCGGGATCCCCGGGCCCCGCGCTCACGCCGACCAGGCCCAGTCGGCGACCTCCGGCAGGTCCGTACCGTGCTCGCGGATCCAGGCGTGGTGGCGGGCGCGGGCGTCCTCCATGGCCTGGCGCACGGGAGCGGCGCGCACGGCGAGGTGCGGAACGCGGTCGATGACGTCCATGACGAGGCGATAGCGGTCGAGGTCGTTGCGGACGACCATGTCGAACGGCGTGGTGGTGGTGCCGATCTCCTTGTAGCCGCGGACGTGGAGGTGGGCGTGGCCGGTACGGCGGTAGGCGAGGCGGTGGATGAGCCACGGGTAGCCGTGGTACGCGAAGATCACCGGTTTGCCGGGGGTGAACAGCGCGTCGTACTCGGCGTCCGCCATCCCGTGCGGGTGCTCGCCCGCGGGCAGCAGCCGGGCCAGGTCGACGACGTTGACCACGCGCACGGCCAGTTCCGGCAGGTGGCGACGGACGAGCTGGGCCGCGGCCAGCACCTCCTGGGTCGGCACGTCTCCGGCGCAGGCGAGCACCACGTCGGGCTCCCCGCCGTCCTCGCCGGAGCCCGCCCAGGTCCACACGCCCGCACCCCGGGCGCAGTGGGCGCGGGCCTGTTCCAGGCTCAGCCAGTCGAAGCAGGGCTGCTTGCCGGCGACCACGACGTTGACGTAGTCGCGGCTGCGCAGCACGTGGTCAGCGACCGACAACAGCGTGTTGGCGTCCGGCGGCAGGTAGACCCGTACGGCCTCGGGGCTCTTGTTGAGGATGTGATCGATGAAGCCGGGGTCCTGGTGGGAGAAGCCGTTGTGGTCCTGGCGCCACACATGAGAGGTGAGGAGGTAGTTGAGGGAGGCGATGGGGCGCCGCCAGGGCAGCCGGCGGCTGACGCGCAGCCACTTGACGTGCTGGTTGACCATGGAGTCGACGATGTGGACGAACGCCTCGTAGCAGGAGAACAGCCCGTGCCGGCCGGTGAGCAGGTAGCCCTCCAGCCAGCCCTGGCAGGTGTGCTCGGAGAGGATCTCCATGACGCGGCCGTGCCGCTCCAGGTGTTCGTCCGTGCCGACGGTCGTGGCCTGCCACGCCTTGCCGCTCGCGCGGTAGACGGCCTGCAGCCGGTTCGAGGCCGTCTCGTCGGGGCCCACGAGACGGAAGTCGCGCCGCGCGGCGGTGGCGGCCATCACCTCGGCGAGCAGCTCGCCCAGCACCCCGGTGGGCTCGTGCCGGGTCGCCCCCGGCTTGTCGACGGGCACCGCGAAGCGCTCCAGGGGCGGCAGCGGCAGGCCGCGCAGCAGCAGGCCGCCGTTGGCGTGCGGCGTCGCGCCCAGCCTGCGCGTGCCCTCCGGCACGCAGGCCAGCACCTCGGGCCGGGGCCCGCCGTCCTCGTCGAAGAGCTCCTCGGGGCGGTACGAGCGCAGCCACGCCTCCAGCAGGCGCAGGTGCTCCGGTGTGTCGCGGACGCCGGACAGCGGCACCTGGTGCGAGCGCCAGGTGCCCTCGACGGGCAGGCCGTCCACCTCGGCGGGGCCCGTCCAGCCCTTGGGCGTGCGCAGCACGATCACCGGCCAGCGCGGCCGTTCGGCGGCACCCTCCTCCCGCGCGGCGCGCTGGATCGCCGCGATCCGGTCGAGGGCCGCGTCCATGGCGACGGCCATGTCCCGGTGGACGGCCGCCGGCTCGTCACCGCCGACGTGCAGGGGCTCGTGACCGTAGCCGCGCAGCAGCTCGTCCAGCTCGGCCTCGGGCAGCCGGGCGAGGACGGCCGGGTTGGCGATCTTGTAGCCGTTCAGGTGCAGGACCGGCAGCACGGCCCCGTCGTGGACCGGGTCGAGGAACTTGTTGGAGTGCCAGGACGTCGCCAGCGGGCCGGTCTCCGCCTCGCCGTCGCCGATGACGCACGCGACGAGCAGCCCCGGATTGTCGAAGGCGGCACCGTAGGCGTGCGAGAGGGAATAGCCGAGCTCCCCGCCCTCGTGGATCGAGCCGGGCGTCTCGGGGGCGACGTGGCTGGGCACCCCGCCGGGGAAGGAGAACTGCCGGAACAGCCGCTCCATGCCGGCCGCGTCACGGCCGACGTCGGGGTACGTCTCGGTGTACGTGCCCTCCAGCCACGAGTTCGCCAGCACGGCCGGCCCGCCGTGCCCCGGCCCCCAGACGCACAGGGCCTCCAGGTCACGGGCCCGGATGACGCGGTTGAGGTGGGTGTGGACGAGGTTGAGCCCGGGTGAGGTGCCCCAGTGGCCCAGCAGACGTGGCTTGATGTGCTCGGGGCGCAGGGTCTGCCGCAACAGGGGGTTGCCCATCAGGTAGATCTGGCCGACGGCGAGGTAGTTCGCCGCGCGCCAGTGGGCGTCCAGCTCCCGCAGCTCCTCGTCGGTCGGCGGCGTTGCCGCCGTGACGTCCCGCATGACTGCCTCCGCAATGCTTGAGGGGGGTGTGCTTGCCGGGGTCGTGCCGTCTCCTGCCGGGGTCAGCGTCCAGCGTGCCGCGTGCCCGCGGGGGCTGCCAGGGCACGGCCCGGCGGCCCCGGCGGCGACCGACGACGTGCGCGTGCCGCGCCGAGGCGCGAGACTCGTCGGTACCGAGGCCCGGCACGCGCCTGCGCGCCGGCGCGGAGCCGGACGGAAGACCATGGACCTGGACAGCGCGACCGAGGAGCTCTTCCGGCTGCGGCCGGAGGAGTTCACCGCTGCCCGTGACCGCCTCGCGGCCGAGGCCGGCCGGGCCGGCGACCGGGAACTGGCCGGCCGCGTCAAGGCGCTGCGCAAGCCCACGCTGGCGGCCTGGGTGAGCAATCTCCTGGTCCGGGAGCGGCCGGACGAGGCGGGCGCGCTGACCGCCCTCGGGCAGGGGCTGCGCGAGGCCCACCGGAAGCTCGACGGCGGGCAGCTGCGCGAGCTGAGCCGTCGGCAACGGACCCTGGTGGCCTCGCTGTCCCGCGAAGCGGGCCGCCTCGCGGCCGAGGCCGGACACCCGGTGGGCGGCGAGGTGCAGCGCGAGGTCGAGGAAACCCTGCACGCCGTGCTGGCGGACGCGGAGGCGGCGCGGGAGTGGGCGGCGGGGCGGCTGTCCCGGCCGCTGACCGCGGTGACCGGCTTTCCGGGCCTGGCCCCCGACGCCGCGGAGCAGCCCGCCGTGGTTTCCGGCGCGGGGCGCGGGGCGCGCGTCACCGACCTGGCCGAGGCGCGGGAGCGCCGTCGCAGGAGCGAGGAGCGGCGCGAGAGGCTGGAGCGCCTGCGGGAGGAGGAACGGGTGCGGCAGGAGGAATGGAGCCGCCTCCGGGAGGAAGCGGACCGGGCGGACGAGGCCGAACGCGCCGCCCACCGGCGGGTGGAGGAGCTGACCCTCGACCTCGGCGCGGCCCAGGACCGCCTCGGCGCCGCCCAGGAGACGTCCCACAAGCTGCAGGACCGCCTGCGGGCAGCGGACCACGCCTGGCGAGCGGCCCGCCGGGCCGCGGAGGCCGCGGAATCGGAGCCGGATGCGGATGCGTAGCGGCGACGTCCCCTGCCGCGACACCGCCGGCCCGGCGCACCTCCGGCACTGTGTGCCGCCGTGCCGGCTCCGTGACGCCGGCCCGGCGCACCGGTGCCGGGCCCGCGGCCTGTCCGGAGTCCGCCCGGCGGACGGACCGTGGCTCGGCCGGGACGCCGCCGGCCCGGTGGGCTGCCCCAGGCTGCGCGCCGTGGTCCTGGTCCGGGACGCCGGTCCACCGCGTCGGTGTTCGGCCCGCGGGCCGTCCGGTCCTCCTCGGGCCGGCTGCCCGGTGCCCGGGCCGCCTGCCCGGCGTGGCGGCTGGGCGGCTGGGCGGCCCCGCGGCGGCCCCTGGCCGGGTGGGCTGCCCCGGTGCTGCGCGCTGCTGTCCCGGTCCC
>NZ_JAIXMK010000071.1:0-17869 GCF_020328095.1 Streptomyces sichuanensis | reverse complement strand
GCTGTCCCGGTCCCGTGACGACCGTCCGCCGCGTCGGTGTTCGGCCCGCGGGCCGTCCGGCCCGGTGCGTTGCGCCGGAGGCGGGGCCGCCGCGTCGGGTGGGGGCGTGGCGCTCGTTGTGCGGAACGGGGCGCGCCGGGTGGGCCGCAGTCGGCCCGGGCCCGCGGCCCGCCGTGTCGGTTCCGGGCCGCGGCCCCGCCCGGCCCGCGGGCCCCGCGTCGGTACCGGGGCCCGGCGTTGGATCAGACACGGCGCCATGAGTCGTTCTCCAGGTGGGAGCCCGCCTGGGGGCCCATGCGGAGCATGCCGCCGTCCACGGTCCACGAGGCGCCGGTGACGTAGCTCGCGTCGGGGCTGCTGAGGAAGGCGATCACCGCCGCCACCTCGCGGGCGTCGCCCGGTCGGGCGATCGGGACGCCGGGGCGGTGCTCCGCGTGGACGTCGATGTCCTCCTGGCCCGTCATGGGGGTGGCGATCTCGCCGGGGGCGACGGCGTTGACGTTGATGCCGTGTTCGGCGAGCTCCAGTGCCATCACCTGGGTGAGCAGGCCCAGACCGCCCTTCGACGCGCAGTACGGCGCGGCACCCACCCGCGGCTGGTGTTCGTGGACGCTGGTGACGTTCACGATCCACCCGCCGTCACCCTGACGGATAATGCGGCGCGCGGCCCGCTGGCTGCACAACAGCGGGCCGACGAGATTGACGTCGAGCACCTCGCGGACGGCGCCGAGCTCCAGGTCGAGGAAGGGCGTGGCCGTGCCGACCCCGGCGTTGTTGACCAGGACGTCGATGCGGCCGAGCCGCTCGGCCAGGCGGTCGACGGCATCGACGGCGTCCGGCAGGAGGGTGAGGTCCAGCTGCTCCAGCTCGGCGCGGCGGCCCGCCGCCCGCACCTCGGCGGCCGTGCCTTCCGCGCCCTCGCGGTCGCGGTGCCAGGTGATGCCGACGTCCATGCCCTGCCGGGCCAGCCGGACGGCCGTGGCACGACCGATGCCGGAGTCCGCTCCGGTGACGACGGCGACACGCGGTGCGGCGGGTTCCTGCGGATTCATGAGGATCCTCGTCTCTGGGTGTGCCGGACCGGGTACCGGCCCGTCCACTGACGACGCATACCCGGTCCGGGGGGACCGGGTATGCGTCGTCACTCGGCCGGCGTCCGGCGTGCGGCGCCCGCTCAGGCGGCGTCACGACCGGGCGGAGCCGACCCGGAGGCCGGCTCGGAGGCCGGCCCGGAGACCGGAGCGGCACCCGGCGGCGGCTCCCGCGTGGACGGGCCCGGAACCGCCCGCAGATGCCTGCGCGGCAGCGCGTGACGCGGTACAGCGGAACCTTTCTTCAGTAGGCGCTCCTCGTACTGGTCCAGCGCGAGCACCAGGCACAGGAGCGCGGGAGGCAGGAGAAGGGCGACGGCGACCACAAGGGCTCCTTCCGGAGGGCCGGGAACGCAGGGGCTACCGGGTCGGGTTGCCCTGTGCGCCCGGCGCAAACGCGGGCGGCCCCCGCAGGGCCGAACGCCCTGCGGGGGCCGGGGTCCCGGGAAGCGGCCGGACCGTCGCACCGCGCTGCGGCGGCGGCCCGGCCCCCGGGGATCTCACCATCGGTACCAGCGGCCGCGTCCGCCACCGGTGCCGGCGGAACGCATCACGAACCCGAGCAGCCAGAGCACCAGAACGGCCACGGCCACCCACCACAGAACCTTGATGGCGAAACCCGCCCCGAAAAGGATCAGGGCGAGCAGGAGAACGAGGAGCAGAGGAACCATAGTTATCAACCTCCAAAGCTTCGGGTGCCCCGTCATGCGTCTTCTACGCATTTCCTCGTTCAAACTCTCCCGCGTGCGCCTCATGTTTGAAACGCCCGCAACGGGTACCCGCACCACCACGGCCCTTGACCGATACAGAGGCCATCAATGACCAACTCGAAAAAAACGTCAGAAACACCAGAAACGTCCGGCACATCCGACGAGCCCGACCTGACGGCACCGCAGGTCCTGCGCGCGGCCCACGAACAGTTCGCCGAGCTGACCGGACTGCGTCCCGAGGGCGTCTCCCGGTTCGAACGGACCGACGGAGGCTGGCTGCTGGAGGCCGAGGTCGTGGAGATCACCCGCGTCCCGGAGACGATGAGCGTGATGGCGCTCTACGAGGTGACCCTCGACGCCACCGGCCTGCTCACCGGCTACCGCCGCGTGCGGCGCTACGAGCGCGGCAGGACCGATTCCCGTTGAGGACCGGTGCCCGGCCGGGCCGTCGGAGACGAGGCGATGACGAGGGAAAGACGAGGGGAAGCGGTTCCACATGAGCGTAGTCCCTGTGCAGCAGGGCGGCGGAGCGGGCGGCACCAGCGGCCTGTACGACGTCCTGGAGCTGGTTCTCGACCGCGGCCTGGTGATCGACGCGTTCGTGCGCGTCTCGCTGGTCGGCATCGAGATCCTGAAGATCGACGTGCGGGTCGTGGTCGCGAGCGTCGACACGTACCTGCGCTTCGCCGAGGCGTGCAACCGCCTCGACCTGGAGGCCGGCCCGCACAAGAGCGCCGGCCTTCCCGAGCTCGTCGGCGACGTGACCGAGAGCGGTGCCCGCGGCAAGACCAAGGGCGCGCTCTCCGGCGCCGCGCAGACCGTCTCCGACGCCATCCACCAGGTGCGCGGCCGGGGCGAGGGCCAGGAGAGCGGCACCCGGCGGTCCGCCTCCCGCAAGAAGGAGGAGAGCGAGTGACCACCTACGTCTACGGCATCACGCGCGCCGGCCACCGCGACCTGCCGGAGGACCTCACCGGCATCGGCGACCCGCCGCTCCCCGTCCGGACGGTGACCGGATCCGGTCTCGCCGCGGTGGTGAGCGACTGCCCGCAGGAGCTGCGCCCCAAGCGGCGCGACCTGCTCGCCCACCAGCAGGTCGTGACCGAGATCGGCCGTCGCGCCCCCGTGCTGCCCATGCGCTTCGGCAGCGTCTCGGACAGCGACGACGAGGTGCGCGACGTGCTCGCCGAGCACGGCGGACGGTACGAGAAGCAACTGGAGGAGCTCGGCGGACGCGTGGAGTACAACGTCAAGGTCGTGCACCGGGAGGACGCCGTCCTCCACCGGGTCCTCTCCGAGGACGCCGGCCTGCGCACCCTCGCGGAGGCCAACCGTGCCGCGGGCGGCGGGAGTTACGAACAGCGCCTGCGGTTCGGGGAGATGGTCGCCGAGCGCGTGCGGGAGAGGGAGGACCGCGACGCCGAGCTGGTGCGCGAGACGCTGGCGCCCCTGGCGGAGAAGACCCGCACCGGCCCGGAGAACGCCGGCTGCTTCCTCAGCCTGTCCTTCCTCGTCGACGAGTCCGCCGCCCGGCGGCTGCTCGCCGAGACCGGCAGGCTGGAGAAGGAGAACCCGCACGTGGCCCTGTCCGTGCACGGGCCGCTGCCGCCCTACAGCTTCGTCGAATGACCGCACCGTGACCCGCGTCCGCCCGAGCGCCCGGTGATCGGCTTCGTCGGCTGGGTGCTGCGACGCGTCGTCGCGGAGGCCGAGCGCGTGTACTACGACCCGGCCACCGTGCAGGGCGAACTCAAGGCACTGGAGGAGCAGCTGACGTCGGGCCTTATCGACGAGGAGGAGTTCGACCGCCGCGAGGACGAACTCCTCGACCGGCTGACGGAGGCCCGGCGACGCATCGACGGGAACGGGACCGCATGAACGAGCACAGGGCACCGGTGGCGTACGCGGACCACGGGCCGGCCAATCTCGCCGACATCCTTGAACGGGTGCTCGACAAAGGCGTGGTGATCGCGGGGGACATCCGCATCAACCTGCTGGACATCGAACTCCTCACCATCAAACTCCGTTTGCTCGTCGTGTCCGTCGACAAGGCGAAGGAAATGGGGATCGATTGGTGGGAGAACGATCCCGCCCTCTCCTCGGGGGCCCGGAACGATTCCCGCGAAACACCGGAGATCCACACAGCGCAAGAGAAATCGCGAGAAGAGGAACGGCGAGGGGAGCCCCGGTGAAGGACGAGTCGCAGCGATACGTGTACGCCTATGCCGTCACGCGGGACTGCGCCGCCGTGACGGGAGCCCTGGAGACCGTCACCGGTGTCGCGGCCGAGCCCGTGGGCGGCGTCCGGCACCTGGGGCTCATGGCACTGGCCGGGAGGGTTCCGGCCGCGGAGTACGGCGAACGGGCCCTGTCCGGCCGGATGGAGGACCTGCCGTGGCTCGAAGGCGTCGCCCGCGCCCACCAGAGGGTCGTCGACGCCGTGACCGCGGCGGGCTCCTGCGTCCTGCCCCTGCGGCTGGCGACGGTCTTCCACGACGAGTCCGGTGTGCGCACGATGCTGGAGGACAGGGGCGAACAGCTGCGTTCCGCCCTCGACCGGCTGGACGGGCGCACCGAGTGGGGCGTCAAGGTGTACGCCCCCGAGCCCACCGCGGCCCCCCGCCCCCCGGCGCCGCGCGCCACCACGTCCGGCCGTGACTACCTCCGGCGCCGCGCTGCCGAACGGCACGCGCACGAGGAAGGGGCACGGCGCGCGGACGAGGCCGCGCGCGGCATCCACACCACCCTCGCCGCCCTCGCGGAGGAGACCCGCCTCTACCCGCCGCAGAACCCCGCCCTCTCCCACCACCCCGGCCGCAACGTCCTCAACGCCGCCTACCTCGTCCCGTGGGACGGCGCCCCGCACTTCACCTCGGCCGTGACCGGCCTCGCCGAGCACGCGCCCGGCGACGATCTCCGCCTGGAGCTGACGGGCCCGTGGGCCCCGTACTCCTTCGTCACCCCGGAAGCCCCGTGACCGGCACCGTCCTTCCCGCCGACCGCAGGCTGACCCTGGTGGACCTGCTCGACCGCCTCCTGGCGGGCGGCGTCGTCCTGACCGGCGACCTCACCCTGCGGATCGCCGACGTCGACCTCGTCCGCATCGATCTGCGCGCCCTCGTCAGCTCCGTCGACGTCTCGGTCGTACCGCACCCCTGGGAGGAGCAGCACCCATGACCCGCCCCCTGGACCTCGACCGGGCCACGATCGAACGCGACCTGGCCAGGCTGGTCCTGACCGTCGTCGAGCTCCTGCACCAGCTGATGGAACGGCAGGCCGTCCGCCGTGCGGAACGGGGCGACCTCACCGAGGCCCAGGAGGAACGCATCGGCCTCACCCTCATGCTCCTCGACGAACGCATGCGGGAGCTCTGCGCCGAGCACGGCCTGCAGATCGAGGACCTCAACCTGGACCTGGGCCCGCTGGGACCGCTGCTGTGACGTGTCCGGCGGCCGCCCTCACAGACTCCAGCCGGACGTCGGCGAGGTTCTGGGTTCGGGGGACGCGCCGCGGGCCTCGACGTCGTGCTGGGCGGTGTGCAGCAGGCGGCTGCCGAGGTCGCGCAGGGCGCGGCCGGCGGCGAACTCGTCGCCGATCTCCGGTACGTCCTCGTCGCCCGGGGCGCGGCGGGCCGCCCCCGTGCCGGTGACCGAGGCGGTACCGGTGTCGAGGACCGCTCGTGCCTTGGTGCTGTCCCCGTCCTCGGTGAGCTGAAGGCGGATCTTCCACTCGGTCGTGTGTGGCATTGCTCGCTCCTCCCGGGCGCGTGCGGACCTAGTGCGTCAGGTGCACCTTCTCGTGCATGACCTCCTGGATCTCGTCGCCGGCCTTGTCGAGCAGCTGCTCGGCCAGGCCGTTGAGGGCGCGGGCGGCCGCGACGTCCTCGCCGACGCGCTGCTGGCGGCGGTCGGCCGGGTTGCGGTTGGCGATGCCCTGGGCCGCGAGCTGGGAACCGTCGTGCATCCGCAGGCGCACGTCGGCCTGCGTCGTGGCGTCGATCTCGCGGAACTCCATCTCGATGGTGCAGTCGACGATCTTCTCCATGGTGATCACCTACAGCCTGTCGGGGATCGGCTCGCAGGTCAGCCCGTCCGGGCGGACGCTGCCAGATGGGTGGTGAACCAGTCCCGGGCGAGGTCCGCGACGGTGTCGAGCGTCCCGGGTTCCTCGAAGAGGTGCGTGGCGCCGGGCACCACGGCCAGGTGGTTCTCGCAGCGCAGCTGCTGCGCCGCCTGCCGGTTGAGGTCGAGCACGGTCTCGTCGTGGCCGCCGACGATCAGCAGGGTCGGTGCCGTGACCTCGGCCAGGCGCGGCCCGGCGAGATCGGGGCGCCCGCCCCGGGAGACGACGGCGGCGACGGGTTCCTGCGCCGCTGCGGCGTCCGCGGCGGCCCACAGGGCGGCCGCCGCGCCGGTGCTCGCGCCGAAGTAGCAGACGGGAACGGGCTCGCGTCGCCGCAGCCAGCGCGTGACCTCCGTCAGCCGGCGCGCCAGGGGCTCCACGGCGAAGACGTTCGCCCGGTCGTTCTCCTCCAGCGGGGTCAGCAGGTCGAACAGCAGCGTGCCCAGCCCGGCGTCGCTCAGGGCCCGCGCCACCGCGCGGTTGCGCGGGCTCAGCCGGCTGCTGCCGCTGCCGTGGGCGAAGACCACCAGCCCGGGGGCACCGGCCGGCATGGTGAGGTCACCGGCGAGCGCGACGCGGCCGCCGTCCACCGGTAGTTTCAACGGGCCGCCGTGGGCGTCGCCACCGCCGCCGCCCTCCCGGACCTGCTCGGCGTTCCTGCGCAGCAGCTCGACGACCTCCTCGTCCGAGGTCTGCGCGAAGTCGTGGTACCACTCGCCGACCGCCGCGAACGCGACCGGCGTGCTGAGGCAGATCAGCTCGTCCACCTGCGTGCGGAACTCCGCCGCCGCGTCCGGTGGCGCCACCGGCACGGCGAGCACCACACGGGCCGCTCCCTGCGCCTTCGCCACCTGACAGGCGGCCGACGCCGTGGCGCCGGTCGCGATGCCGTCGTCGACGACGATCGCCGTACGGCCCTCCAGCGGAACGCGGGGCTGTCCCGCGCGGAAGCGCTCCGCGCGCCGGGCCAGCTCCGCCTCCTCGCTGCGCTCGACCTCCACCAGGTCGTCCTCGTCGACCCGGCTCATGCGCACGATGTCGTTGCGGATGACCCGCACGCCGCCCTCGCCGATCGCGCCGAACCCCAGTTCGCGGTGGTACGGCACGCCCAGCTTGCGCACGAGGATCACGTCGAGCGGGGCGGCCAGCGCCCGGGCGACCTCGAAGGCGACGGGGACGCCGCCGCGGGGCAGGCCGAGCACGACCGGATTCTCGCCGCGCAGGTGCCCCAGCCGCTCGGCCAGGCGCCGACCGGCGTCCACTCGGTCGTTGAACCGCATGATCCACCTCTGGCCCCGGGGCCCGGCTCCGGGAGCCCCGGAAGAAAAGGGAGGAGCCGTCATTCCAAGGGGAAGCCGTAATTCCAATATGACGGGCCCCGGGGGGATAGTCCACAGGGATCCCACGGCTCCCCAGGGGACGCACGTCCCCGCCGGGCCCCGCCCGTTCCTCCCGCCCCTTCGCCCCTCCTGCTGCTCGGCTCCCTGCCCGGCCCTCCTCCGTCAACCCTCCGTCAGCGCCCGGCGCACCCGGGCCGCGACCTCCGCCGCCTCCTCCTCCGAGGCGTAGCGCGTGCGCGGCCAGAAGAAGCCGCGCAGCCCGTCCTTGCGGTTGCGCGGCACCACGTGCACGTGGAAGTGCGGCACCGACTGACTCACCCGGTTGTTCGCGGCGACGAACGAGCCGGCGGCCCCCATGGCGCGCTCCACCGCCCCCGCGACCCGCTGCACCCGGGTGAAGAACGGACCCACCTCCTCCGCCGGCAGGTCGGTGAGCGTCTCGGCGTGGCGCTTCGGGACGACCAGCACATGGCCGGGAAACAGGGGCCGGGCATCGAGGAAGGCCACCACCGTCTCGTCGTCGAGGACGCGGTGCCCGGCCGCCCCGCCCGTCGCGATCGCACAGAAGATGCAGTTCACGACACCAGTGAACCAACCGCCGTCCCGCATCCGACGGGAATCGCGTCCTCCGGGCGGTGCCCGGCGCCCGCCCGGGGCAGGCATCACCGCATGCCCCTGCTCGTGGGAACCTCGGGATGGCAGTACAAGGACTGGCGCGGCGACCTCTACCCCGCCGACCTGCCGCAACGCCTGTGGCTGGAGGAGTACGCGGCCGCCTTCGCGACGGTCGAGAACAACAACGCCTTCTACCGGCTGCCCAAGCCCGAGACCTTCGCCGCCTGGCACGACCGCACCCCCGCCGGCTTCGTCATGGCCGTCAAGGCCAGCCGCTACCTCACGCACATCAAGCGGCTGCGCGACCCCGAGGAGCCGGTCGAGCGGCTCCTGCGGCACGCCGCCGGTCTGGGGGACCGGCTCGGGCCCGTCCTGCTGCAGCTGCCGCCCACCCTGCACGCCGACGCCGCCCTGCTGGACGCCGCGCTGCGCTGCTTCCCCCGCCGGGTGCGCGTGGCCGTCGAGCCCCGGCACGGATCGTGGTGGACGGACGAGGTGCGGGCCGTGCTGGAGCGCCACGGCGCCGCGCTGTGCTGGGCCGACCACGATTCGCGGCCCGTGACCCCGCTGTGGCGCACGGCGGACTGGGGGTACGTGCGCTTCCACAGCGGCCGGGCGCAGCCGTGGCCCCGCTACGGGCGGCAGGCGCTCACCACCTGGGCCGGTCGGCTGGCGGACACCTGGCCCGAGCGGGCCGACGTCTACGCCTACTTCAACAACGACCCCGGCGGCGCGGCCGTCCACGACGCGGTCGTCTTCGCCCGCGCGGCCGCCCGGCGGGGACGCACGGTCAGCCGGACCCCCGACCTGCGCGGCTGAGGCCCGCCCCGCCCGGCCGCCCACCCTGCGCCGCCCGGCCGCGCATGCCACGCTGGAGAGGGGGCAGCAGCATGCCGAGGCGAGCGAAGGAGCGGCAGATGCCCAGGGGATCCAGCCCGAAACGCGAGCGGCAGTACGAACACATCAAGGACAGCGCCCGCGAGCGCGGCGAGAGCGAGAAGCGCGCCAAGGAGATCGCGAGCCGGACCGTCAACAAGGAGCGCGCCCGCGCGGGCGAGTCGAAGACCGCCAGCCGCAGCTCGCTCGACGACATGTCCTCGTCCCGGCGGGGCGGCCAGCGCTCGCACTCCGGGGCGCAGGGGCCCACGAAGGACCAGCTGTACAACGAGGCCAAGCAGAAGAACATCCACGGCCGGTCCGACATGACCAAGGCCGAGCTGAAGAAGGCGCTGGGCCGCTGAGACCACCCGGGCCCGGCCTGCCCGGCCGCGTTTGTAGGAACCGCACAGGCCGCTCCCCTCAGCGCTGACGACGACCCCACCAGCGGTGGCGCTGCGTGATCGGTGAGGATGAGCGGGTGCCCGAACTCCTCGACCCCGCCGACCCCGCCTTCGCGCGCGACCCGTACCCGTACTACGCGCGGCTGCGCGAGAGCGGACCCGCGGCGCGGGTGCCGCTGGCCAACGGCACGCACGCCTGGCTCGTCACCGGCTACGAGCAGGCCCGGGCCGTCCTCGCCGACCCCCGGTTGTCGAACGTCCCGCCGGCCGCGGCGGGCCGGCCCAAGCCCGACTCGCCGGCGCAGCGCGCCCGCGGCTGCCTCGCCCGCCACATGCTCAACTCCGACGCCCCCGATCACGGCAGGCTGCGCCGGCTGACCACCGC
This sequence comes from Streptomyces sichuanensis, assembly GCF_020328095.1. Classification (NCBI taxonomy): domain Bacteria; kingdom Bacillati; phylum Actinomycetota; class Actinomycetes; order Kitasatosporales; family Streptomycetaceae; genus Streptomyces; species Streptomyces sichuanensis. The sequence continues at coordinate 8,326 of NZ_JAIXMK010000071.1, read as the reverse complement.
CGCGTTCACCCCGCGGCGGGTCGACGCACTGCGCCCGCGCATCGAGCGGCTGACCGACGCCCTGGTGTCCGAGGTGGCCGGACGGCTGGCGCGCGAGGGCGTCGTCGATCTCGTCGACGCCTTCGCCTTCCCGCTGCCGGTCCTGGTGATCGGCGAGGTGCTGGGCGTGCCCGAGGCCGACCGGGCCGACCTGCGGGAGTGGACGTACCGGGTGGGATCGCCCGCCGACGCGCTCGCGCGGGGCGCGGTCGACGAGGCGTGGGCCGGGCTCCACGCCTACTTCTCCACACTGATCGAGCACAAGCGCAGGGCCCCGGGGGACGACCTCTTCAGCGCGCTGGTGCACGACGCGCGCGAGGGCGGCCTCGACGACGGCGAGCTGCTGGCCATGGCGTTCCTGCTGCTCTTCGCCGGCTACGAGACGACCATGAACCTGCTCGCCTCGGCGTCCCTGCTCCTCCTCACCCACCCCGCCGAGGCGGCCGCCGCGCGCGCCGGCGACGAGGCCCGCTGGAACGCCGTGATCGAGGAGACCCTGCGGCACGCGAGCCCGCTGGAGGGGACCACCTGGCGGCGGACCACCGAACGGGTCGACCTCGGCGGCGGGACGGTCATACCGGCCGAGGACTCGGTCCTCGTCGTCCTCGCGGCCGCCAACCGCGACCCCCACCACTTCCCGGCCCCCGACGCCTTCCGGCCGGCCCGCTACCTGACCGGCGCCGGACGCCCCGCCCCGCACCTGGCCTTCGGCCACGGACCGCACTTCTGCCTCGGCTCCCGCCTGGCCCGTCTCGAAGCGGTCGTCGCCCTGCCGCGCCTCTTCGACGCCCTGCCCGGCCTCACCCTGGCCGCCGACCCGGCCGAACTCCCCTACCGCCCGGGCCTCCTCGTCCGCGGCCCCCGCCGGCTCCCCGTGCGCTGACACCGGCCGGCCGCGGTCCGGGGCCGAACGGGTGACGGAAATCGCGCCCGGGCGGCGCCTGCCGGAAGGTGGGAGGTGTGAAGGCCACCCAGACCCCGGACGACCGGCCGGCGGACGACCAGCCCCTGGACGACCGGCGGCCGGGCGGGCCGCCCGGGGCCGGCAGGCCCGACGACCACGTCGTCGTGCTCTTCGGCGCCACCGGCGACCTCGCCCGGCGCAAGCTGCTCCCCGGGCTGCACCGCCTGGACCGCGCGGGCCTCATGCCGCGCGACTACCGCATCGTCGGCTCGGCGCCCGCCGCGGCCGCGCTCACCAACGAGGAGTTCCGCGCCCACGCCAGGGACGCCGTCCGCGAGTTCGGGACGGGCGAGCCCGAGGGCGCGGCCTGGGACGCCTTCGAGGCCCGGCTGAGCTTCGGGGCCGCCGACCCCGAGGACCCCCGGATGCTGCTCGCCGCCGTCCGCGCCGCGGAGTCGGCCCTCGGCGGCACCCCCCGCAGGCTCTGCCACCTGGCCGTGCCGCCGACGGCCTTCGCGTCCGTCGTCGGGATGCTCGGCACCACCGGCCTCGCCCGGGGCGCCCGCCTCATCATCGAAAAGCCGTTCGGCACGGATCTCGCGTCCGCACGCGCCCTCAACGCGACCGTGCACGCCGTCTTCGACGAGTCGCAGGTCTTCCGCATCGACCACTTCCTCGGCAAGGAGTCGGTCGACAACATCCTCGCCCTCCGCTTCGCCAACGGCCTCTTCGAACCCGTCTGGAACCGCGACCACATCAGCCACGTCCAGATCGACGTTCCCGAGACGATCGGCATCGAGGGCCGGGCCGGCTTCTTCGAGGAGACCGGCACCTTCCGCGACATGGTCGTCACCCACCTCTTCCAGGTGCTCGGCTTCGTGGCCATGGAACCCCCGGTCTCCCTCGACGCCCGCGCCCTGCGCGAGGAGAAGACCAAGGTCTTCCGGTCGATGCGGCCCCTGGACCCCGCCCACGTCGTCCGGGGCCAGTACGACGGCTACCGGGCCGAGCCCGGCGTCGACCCGCACTCGGACACCGAGACCTTCGTCGCGCTGCGCGCCGAGGTCGACAACTGGCGCTGGGCCGGAGTGCCCTTCCACCTCCGCTCCGGCAAGTCCCTCGGCCGGCGGCGCCAGGTCGTCACCCTCCACTTCAAGCGGCCGCCGCTGCGCATGTTCCCGGACCGCTCGCGCACCGGCCCGGCCGGCCACGGCAACGTCCTGGTCGTCGACTTCGACGACCCCGGCTGGATCGCCGCCCGCTTCCTGGTCAAGGAACCCGGCCCGGCCATGCGCCTGACCCCCGCACGGATGACCTTCCGGTACGGAGACTCCGTCCGGCAGCAGCACGGCCTGGAGGGCTACGAACGGCTGATCCTGGACGCCATGCTCGGCGACCAGGCGCTGTTCACCAGCGCGGACGGCATCGAGCGGCTGTGGGAGGTCTCCGCCCCGCTCCTCGCACACCCCGGCCCGGTCGAGCCGTACCCCGCCGGCTCCTGGGGCCCCGCCCGCGCCGACGAGCTCATCGCCCCGCACCACTGGTACCTGCCGGACATGGCCTCCGACGAGCCGGGAAGCGGAACACCATGACGAACCTCGGCCTTCCCGACGGCATCCGCGCCTGCCTGTTCGACATGGACGGCGTCCTGACCCAGACGGCCACCGTGCACGCGGCGGCATGGAAGGAGACCTTCGACGCCTTCCTGCGCCGCCGCGACGGCGCCGGCTTCCGGCCGTTCGACGCCGTCGGGGACTACGACGAATACGTCGACGGAAAGCCCCGCGCCGACGGCGTGCGCTCCTTCCTCGCCTCCCGCGGCATCACCCTGCCCGAGGGCGACGACGACCCGCCCGGCCCCGACACCGTGCGCTCGCTCGGCGACCGCAAGAACGCCCTCGTCCTCGAAAAAATCAAGGAGATGGGTGTGCACGCCTACCCCGGCTCCGTCCGCTACGCCGAGGCCGCGCGCGCCGCGGGACTGCGCCGCGCCGTGGTCTCCTCCAGCGCCAACTGCCACGACGTGCTCGTCGCCGCCGGCATCGACGACCTCTTCGAGGTGCGCATCGACGGGATCGTCGCCACCGAACAGCACCTCCCGGGCAAGCCCGCTCCGGACACCTTCCTCGCCGCGGCCCGCGCCCTGGGCGTACCACCCGAGGAGGCCACGGTGTTCGAGGACGCGCTCGCCGGCATGGAGGCCGGCCGGGCCGGAGCGTTCGGCTTCGTCGTCGGCGTGGACCGGGCCGGCCAGGCCGAGGCGCTGCGCCGGCACGGAGCGGACGTCGTCGTGGAGGACCTCGCCGAGCTGCTGGAGGAGGAGGCGTCGTGATCACCCATCCGGCGTACCGGGTCGAGCCCTGGTGCCTGCGCGAGACCGAACTCAACCTCGACGTGCTCTCCCAGAGCGAGTCCGTCTTCGCCCTCTCCAACGGACACGTCGGCTGGCGCGGCAACCTCGACGAGGGGGAGCCCCACGGCCTGCCCGGCACCTACCTCAACGGCGTCTACGAGTTCCGTCCGCTGCCCTACGCGGAGGCCGGCTACGGCTATCCGGAGTCCGGTCAGACCGTCATCAACGTCACCAACGGCAAGCTGATCCGCCTCCTGGTCGACGACGAGCCGTTCGACCTGCGTTACGGCAAGCTGCACAAGCACGAACGGGTCCTGGACTTCCGCACCGGGCTGCTGCACCGCACCGCCGAGTGGACCTCGCCGAGCGGGCGCAGCGTCCGGGTGAAGTCGACCCGGCTGGTCTCCTTCTCCCAGCGTGCGGTCGCCGCCGTCGCCTACGAGGTGGAGCCGCTGGACGGCGACGTGCGCATCGTCGTCCAGTCCGAGCTGGTGGCCAACGAGCAGCTGCCGCACTCCGGGGGCGACCCCCGGGCGGCGGCGGTGCTGGAGACGCCGCTGGTCTCCGAGCAGCACGCCGCCCACGGCCCGCGGATCCGGCTGCTGCACCGCACCCACCACAGCGGGCTGCGGCTCGGGGTGTCGGCGGCGCACGTGGTGGACGGCGGCGAGAAGACCGAGATGACCTCCGAGAGCAGCGACGACCTCGCCCGTTTCACCATCACCTCGCGCCTGTGCTCCGGACAGCGGCTGCGGGTGGAGAAGTTCGTCGCGCACGGCTGGTCGGCGATGCGCTCCATGCCGGCGGTGCACGACCAGGTGGACGCCGCCCTGGCCGGCGCGGTCAGCACCGGCTGGCAGGGGCTGGCCGACGAGCAGCGCAGCTACCTCGACGGCTTCTGGGCCCGGGCGGACGTGGAGGTGGACGGCGACGCGGAGATCCAGCAGGCGGCGCGGTTCGCCCTCTTCCACGTGCTGCAGGCGGGCGCCCGCGGCGAGGCCAGGGCCCTGCCCGCCAAGGGGCTGACCGGCCCCGGGTACGACGGGCACTGCTTCTGGGACACCGAGACCTTCGTCATGCCCGTGCTGACCTACACCGCGCCCCAGGCCGTGGAGCAGGCGCTGCGCTGGCGGTACAACACCCTGCCCGCCGCGCACGAGCGCGCCCGGCAACTGGGGCTGAAGGGAGCCGCCTTCCCCTGGCGGACCATCAACGGCGACGAGTGCTCGGGCTACTGGCCCGCCGGGACGGCGGCGTTCCACATCAACGCCGACATCGCCGACGCCGTCGTGCGCTACATCCGGGCCACGTGCGACGAGACCTTCGAGCGGGAGGTGGGGCTGCCCCTGCTGGTGGAGACCGCCCGGTTGTGGCGCTCGCTCGGTCACCACGACCACCACGGCGACTTCCACATCGACGGCGTGACGGGCCCGGACGAGTACAGCGCCATCTCGGACGACAACGTCTACACGAACCTGATGGCGCAGCACAATCTGCGCGAGGCCGCCGCCCTGGCCGAGCACCACCCGGACCTGGCCGCGGCGCTGGGCGTCGACGACGAGGAGACCGCCGCCTGGCGGGACGCCGCGACGCGCATGGCCGTGCCGTACAACGACGAGCTGCAGGTGCACGAGCAGTCGGAGGGCTTCACCCGCCACCAGGTGTGGGACTTCGCCCACACCGGGGACGAGCAGTATCCGCTGATGCTGAACTTCCCCTACTTCGACCTCTACCGCAAACAGGTCGTCAAGCAGGCCGACCTCGTCCTCGCCATGTGCCTGCGCGGCGACGCCTTCACCGCGGAGGAGAAGGCCCGCAACTTCAGCTACTACGAGCAGCTGACCGTGCGGGACTCCTCGCTGTCCGCCTGCGGCCAGGCGGTCATGGCCGCCGAGGTCGGCCACACCCGGCTGGCCTACGACTACCTGGGCGAAGCGGCGATGATGGACCTGTCCGACCTGGAGGGCAACACGCGCGACGGCATCCACATCGCCTCGCTCGCCGGCACGTGGTTCGCCCTGGTCGTCGGCTTCGGCGGGCTGCGCGAGGACGACGGCCTCATCGGCTTCACCCCCCGGCTCCCCGAACAGCTGGGCCGCCTCGCCTTCACGGTGCAGTTCCGGCAGCAGCGGCTGCGGGTGGAGATCACCGACAAGAAGGCGACCTACACCCTGCTGGACGGCGACACCCTCCGCATCCGCCACTGCGGCGAGTGCCTGACGCTGTCGGCCGACGTGCCGGAGACCCGCCAGGTCCCGGTCATCACGGCCGGCCGCGCCCCCGAACAGCCGGCCGGGCGGGGCCCCGCCCGCCGCGGGCGGGCCGTCGGCCATGCCGAGGAGGCGACCCGCTGAGGGCGCCCGCGGCGGGCGGGAGGCCGGGTGCGACGATCACCGCATGACGCACCTCAACCTCCTGGCCCTCTGCGGAAGCCTGCGCGAGGGATCGCTGAATTCCGCGGTCGCGCACGCGGCCGCGGGCCTGTGCCGCCCGCCCGCCACCATGACGGTCCACGGCGGCCTGGACGGCCTGCCCTTCTTCAACCCCGATGTGGAGAGCAGCGCCCCGCCGGCCGTGGTGCAGGACTTCCAGGCGCGGCTCGCGGCCGCCGACGCCGTGCTCATCGCGAGCCCCGAGTACGCCCGCGGGACGAGCGGCATGCTGAAGAACGCCCTGGAGTGGGTGGTGGGCAGCGGTGAGCTGGTGGGCAAGCCCGTCGCCGTGGTCACCGCCTCGCCGTCCGCGGCCGGCGGGGAGCGGGCCCAGGCGTGGCTGCGCGAGACCCTGGAGGTGATGAGCGCACAGGTGCTGCCCGAGTCGCTGCGGATCCCGCGGGCGAGCGCCAGGATCACCGACGGCCGGATCACGGACCCGGAGCTCCTCGGCGAGCTGGCAGGGGTGGTGGAGGCCATGGTCCGCGCGGCGGAGACGCTCCGCAGGGCCGTGGCCTGACCCCTTCTCAGTCGCGGTTGCGGAACCAGCTCCTGCGCCAGCCGTAGCCGCTGCCGCGCAGCCGGCGCTGGACCTTGTGCAGCAGGGGGTGGCGGTCCCGCTGTTCGCGGGCGCTGCGGTCGAGTTCCTCGGCCAGTCGCTCGGTCCGCTTCTCCACGTCGAGCTCGTCCAGGATCCGGTCCATCTCCGCCAGCAGCGCCCCGTGCAACTGCCACTGGCGCGGGTGCCGCCGGACGGAATCCAGCAGCAGGTGGGCCGCCCGGTCGCGGCTGGCCCGGCCCGCGGCCAGCTCCCGCACGAGCCGGTCCTCGGCCTCCTCGGCGTTGGCGCTGACCTGGGTGGTGATCAGCACGGCGAAGCTCTCGACGGCGCGCGCCAGGTGCCGGAAGACGTCTTCCAGGGCCTCGGCGACGTCGTCGGGGAAGAGGTGTTCGTCCCGGCGTTCCTTGGCGAGGTCGGTGAGGGTCCGGCAGATGACCCGGAGCACGACCGCGGCGATCTCCAGCGCGTCGAGGCCGGTGCGCAGGACGACCCGGAAGAGCAGCCCCTCCTTGACCCGGGGGTTGAACCTGAGGCTGTCCTCGGCCTGCCGGAGCGAGGCGTCCACCTGGACGATGTCGTGGTCGAGCCGGCGGGCCTCGTGCAGCCTGGCCGCCGCCTCCTCGACCGGCGTGTGGCCGCACACCTCGTCCCCGACGCGCTGGAGCAACTGCCCCATCCGGCGGGAGAGGTGCTCGATGGCCTCGCTCGCCGGCTGCACCCAGACCGGCGGCACGAACAGGACGTCGAACAGCAGCCCGACGACGGCGCCGATCAGGGTCTCCAGGACCCGGTCCCACGCCGTCTCCGCCACCCGGGTCACCCCGAGCACGAGCATGGCGCTGATCGCCACCTCGGGCACGAATTCACCCGCCCGGACGAAGCGCCCGATGATCAGCGACGCGAGGATGATCAACCCCAGGCTCCACCAGGTGAGCCCCACCAGGGCGCTGAAGCCGATGGCGATCAGCACGCCCGCCACCACCGAGTTCACTCTGCGGATGCTGGTGGTCAGGGTGGAGTAGAGCGTGACCTGGACGACGAGCAGCGCCGTCAGCGGTGCGGTGAGCGGTGCCGGTTCGTTGCTCAGCTGCAGGGCCACCACATAGGAGATCACCGCGGCCAGCGTGGAACGGACCGCCTGTACGAAGGCCGGTTCCCGGTGGCGTCGTACCAGGGTCGTCAGGGGGTCGGTGATATCAGGCACCTTGTGCCTCTTCCCGCCCCAGGTGCCTCCCTCACCTCATATGTTTCTTCCATGATCGATCACGAGGTGGTCCGCGTGTTCACCGGCCCGCGCGGGGAGGGCGGGAACCCGCTCGGCATCGTTCCGGACGGCGGTCGCGTCCCGGGGGAGCGGGCGCGGCAGCAGGTGGCGGCGGAACTGGGCTTCAGCGAGACCGTGTTCGTCGACGACGCCTCCGCCGGCCGCGTCGACGTCTACACGCCCTCCTCCCGCCTGCCGTTCGCCGGGCATCCGCTGGTCGGCGTCGCATGGTTCCTGCGGCAGCAGGGGCGGGAGGTGACGATGCTGCGGCCGCCCGCGGGCGAGGTGCCCGTCCGGGAGGAGGACGGGACCACCTGGATCCGGTGCCGGGCCGAGTGGGCCACCGGCCGGCGCACCCGGCGGTACGACACCGTCGCCGAGGTCGACGGGCTTCCGGCGCCACCGCCGGGGGAGGGGTGGCTGTACGCGTGGGCCTGGGAGGACGAGGCGGCCGGGCGGGTACGGGCCCGGGGCTTCCCGCGCCGCGGCGACGGCATCGCGGAGGACGAGGCCACGGGGGCCGCGGCCGTCACCCTGACCGCCGGGCTCGGCCGGTCCCTGACCGTCCGCCAGGGCGCGGGCTCGCGGATCCTCACGCGCTTCCACGACACCGGCACGATCTCCCTCGGCGGACGCGTGACCCCGGCCGGCCCGCGCCGCTGACCCGGGCCCCGCCCGGCACACCGGTGGCGCGGAGCCGGAGGCGGCGCCGGTCACGGGCCGTTCTCCACGCCGCCCCGCGCGGTGCGTCGCGGCGCCCGGCCGGGCCGTC
>NZ_JAIXMK010000070.1:0-5467 GCF_020328095.1 Streptomyces sichuanensis | reverse complement strand
GCAGCGCCGGCCTGGGGCGCGGGCGCGGCCTGGTACGGGTGCGGTGCCGTGGCCGGCGCGCCCGGCGCCGGCTGCTGCGGGGCGGCGGCGTAGGGGTTCGGCTGCTCGCCCGGCAGGACGGGGTACGCCTGCTCCGGCCAGCCCTGGGGGAGCGCGGGGGGCTGCTGCCAGCCCGTGGGGGCGGGGGCGGGCGCCTGCAGGCCGGCGCGCTGGTCCGTCGTCGAGCGGTAGTCGACCGCGCCCTGCGTCATGCGCATGTACGCCTCCTCCAGCGACGCCTGGTGCGGGGAGAGCTCCCACAGGCGGACGTCCTCGCCGTGCGCGAGGTCGCTGATGCGCGGCAGCGGCAGACCGGTCACGCGCAGCGCGCCGTCCGGCTCGGAGAGGACCTGGGCGCCGGCCCCGACGAGCGCCGCCGTGAGCTTCTCGCGCCCCTCCGGCTCGCCCTCGGGCGTCCGGACGCGGGCGAAGTCCGCGGAGTTCGCGGAGATGAAGTCCTTGACGCTCATGTCGGCCATGAGCTGCCCGCGCCCGATGACGATCAGGTGGTCGGCGGTCAGCGCCATCTCGCTCATCAGGTGGGAGGAGACGAAGACCGTACGGCCCTCCGCCGCCAGCCGCTTCATGAGGTTGCGGACCCAGAGGATGCCCTCGGGGTCGAGGCCGTTGACCGGCTCGTCGAACAGCAGCACCTGCGGGTCGCCGAGGAGCGCCGCGGCGATGCCGAGGCGCTGGCCCATGCCGAGCGAGAAGCCCTTGGAGCGCCTGCGCGCCACGTCCTGGAGGCCGACGACGCCGAGGACCTCGTCGACGCGGCGGGCCGGGATGCCGGAGAGCTGGGCGAGGGAGAGCAGGTGCTGACGGGCGCTGCGGCCGCCGTGCACCGCCTTGGCGTCGAGCAGGGCGCCGACCTGGCGCGGGGCGTTCGGCAGCTTGTGGAAGGGCTGTCCGGCGATCGTGACCCGGCCGGCCGAGGGCATGTCCAGGCCGAGGATCATGCGCATGGTGGTCGACTTGCCGGAGCCGTTGGGCCCCAGGAAGCCGGTCACGGCACCCGGCCGGACCTGGAACGTCAGGTTGTGCACGGCCGTCTTGGCGCCGTAGCGCTTCGTCAGACCGACTGCCTCGATCATTCTTCGCCCCTAGCGAGCTCGGTCAGGGCGAACGCCCCCGTAAGGGTTAGGAGGATAGACGAGGGGTTGACGGTTCCCGATATGCACGGGTTGTGACGGACACCGCGGAGCGGAAGGGCGTCCTCGGGGGACGTCGCGGGTGCCTTCCGGTCGTGCGCGGGACGGCCCTGCGCTAGGCGTCCCGCCTCCTGAGCAGCGCGTATCCGCCGATCAGCGCCGCCACCACCCACAAGGCCATGATCGCGAACCCGCCCCAGGGGCCGTAGGGCGCGTCGTCGCCGAACGTGACGACCTGCATCACCTTCTGCCCGGCCTGGTCGGGAAGGTACTGCCCCACCTTCTTCGTGGCCGGGACATTGCCGAGGATGGCCGAAATGAGGAAGAAGAACGGCATGAGAATGCCGAGCGAGAGCATCGGGCTGCGCAGCATCGTGGCGACGCCCATCGAGAACACCGTGATCGCCGTCATGTAGAGCCCGCCGCCGACCACCGCGCGCAGCACTCCGGGATCTCCGAGGTGGGCCTTGTGGCTGCCGAGCATCGCCTGGCCGACGAAGAACGCCACAAAGCTCGTGAGCATGCCGACGGCGAATGCGAGCAGCGTGGCAATGGTGATCTTGCTGAAGAGAAAGGTGCCGCGCTGGGGAACGGCCGCCAGGGAAGTGCGGATCATTCCGGTGCTGTATTCGTTGGAAACGACCAGCACCCCGAAAACGATCAACGCCAGCTGGCCGAGACCCATACCCGCGAAGCTGATGAACGTGGGATCGAATTGGATCTTGTCTTTCGGGGGGAGCGCGTCGAAGTCCCTCTTGCTCAGGGCGCTGATCAGCGCGCCGAGCGCCACGGTCACCACCACCGCGATCCCGAGCGTCCACACCGTCGAACGCACCGATTTGATCTTCGTCCACTCCGACCGGAGGGCCTGCGTCACCACCGCCATCGCTCAGGCCCCCTTCTTCCCCGGGCTCTTCCGCCAGCCGGCGCCCCAGGCGGCCTCGGGCGCGGCGGCCGCCGGCGGCTGGTGGTCGTCGTGCGCGTGGTACTCCACCGCCCCGGCGGTGAGCCTCATGAACGCCTCCTCCAGCGACGCCTGCTGCGGGCTCAGCTCGTGCAGCACGATCCGGTGCCGGGCCGCGAGCTCCCCCAGGTGCTCGGCGTCCTCGCCCTCGACCTCCAGCGCCCCGTCGCTGCGGGGCACGAAGTCGATGCCGGCGCCGTGCAGCACGTCCCGCAGCCGTTCGTGACCGGGGGAGCGCATCCGCACGAACGACCGGGAGTTCTCCCTGATGAAACCGGCCATGCTCGTGTCGGCGAGCAGCCGGCCCTGGCCGATGACCACCAGGTGGTCGGCGGTCAGCGCCATCTCGCTCATCAGGTGGGAGGAGACGAAGACCGTACGGCCCTGGGCGGCCAGGTTCTTCATCAGGTTGCGGATCCAGTGGATGCCCTCGGGGTCGAGCCCGTTGACCGGCTCGTCGAACATGAGGATCTGCGGGTCGCCCAGCAGCGCCGCCGCGATGCCCAGGCGCTGCCCCATGCCGAGCGAGAAGCCCTTCGAACGCTTCCTCGCCACCGACGTCAGCCCCACGGTGTCCAGCACCTCGCGCACCCGCGCCCGCGGGATGCCGTTGCTCTGCGCCAGGCACAGCAGGTGGTTGAAGGCGCTGCGGCCGCCGTGCATCGACTTGGCGTCCAGCAGGGCGCCGACGGTCTTCAACGGGTCCCGCAACTGGCGGTAGTGCCTGCCGTCGATGCGGACCGTGCCACCGGTCGGATGGTCCAGGCCGAGCATCATCCGCATGGTGGTGGACTTCCCGGCGCCATTGGGGCCGAGGAAGCCGGTGACGATGCCGGGGCGCACGGTGAACGTGAGGTGGTCCACGGCACGCACGTCGCCGTAGTCCTTGGTCAGATCCGCCAGCTCGATCATTACGCCACGGTAAGGGCGCCTCCGGCGGCCCGCCACCGGTGGCGCAGACTCCGGACCGGAAGCGGAAAGCACTCGGCGCGCCGCCGGCCACAGGAGGTGGCGCGCGGCGCGCCGGGCACAGGATCCCCCGAACGAGCGGCGTACGGACCGCGCCGCGTCAGCGGCTCTGCTGGGCCGGGACGCCGCGCGTGATCGGCTCGTCGTCACCCGGCACCCCGGCCGCGGCCACGGCCGCACCGGTCAGCGTGGCCAGCATCTCGCGGACGTTGGTCAGCTGGGCGTTGATGCTGTCGCGGCGGTTGGTCAGCGCCGCCAGCTCCCGCTCGGACTCGCTGCGGATGCGGTCCGCCTTGGCGTTGGCGTCGGCCACGATGTCCTCGGCCTGGCGCTGCGCGGTCTCCACCGTCTGCCGGGCCCGGCGCTCCGCGTCCGTGCGCAGCTTCTCCGCCTCCAGGCGCAGCTGCTCGGCGCGGTGCTCGATCTCCGCCAGCCGCTTCTCGGCCTTGGCCTGACGGGAGGCCAGGTCGCGCTCGGACTGCTCGCGGCGCTTGGCCAGGTTCGTCTCGAAGTCGGCCGCGGCCTGGGCGGCCTTGGCGCGGGTCTCCTCGAAGAGGGCGTCCGCCTCCTCGCGCTTGGACTGCGCGTCCTTCTGCGCCTCGGCACGCAGCGTGGCCGCGTCCCCCTTGGCCTTCTCGACGATCCGCGCGCCCTCGTCCTCCGCCTTGGCCTTGCGGTCGGCGGCGAACGACTCGGCGTCGTTGCGCACCTGCTGCGCGGCCGACTCGGCCAGCTCGCGGTGCTGCTCGGCAGCGCGCCGGGCCTCTTCCCGCAGGTCCTTGGCCTCTTCCTCGGCGAGCCGGAGAATCTTTTCCACGCGCGCGCCGAGGCCCGCGTAGGACGGCTCCGCGTCATTGATCTGTGCCTGAGCGTTCTGCGTTTCGAGGTGGAGCTCCTCGATGCGCTTTTCCAGCGAAGTGATCCGTGCCAGTGCGCTGTCACGGTCCGCTACGAGCTTGGTAATGCGGTCGTCCACCTGGCCGCGGTCGTATCCACGCCGCACCAACTCGAAGCCGAAGGGGGAGGAAGTGTCGCTCATGGGGTTCCTGTCATAAGAGACCGGTGAGGTGATAGAGGAATCCTAGGGGCGTGAGCGGCGTCTCATCGAGCAGATGGAAGTAGACAGTTGGGGAATCCGGAAACCGGCCCCTCGATTGAGTGTTACTTCTGTGACTGCTTGCCACCCGATCGAGTTGCGCCGGCACCGGCCGCCGCCTTCACCCCGCCCTCCTTGGAGCCGCCTGCCCCGGGGGCCTCAAATGATTCCAACGCCTCCAGCACGTCCTGGACACGGGAAATCTCGGCCTGAATGTCCTCGCGACGACGGACCAGGACCTCCAACTCCCGCTTGCCCTCCTCCAGAAGACGCGCCGACTCCTCCCGAGCCTCGGTGCGCAGGCGCTCGGCCTCGCGTACCGCGGCGGACTTCTTCTGCTCCGCCTCCTTGATCAGCGCGTCCGCCTTCTTCACGGCCGTGATCCGCACCTTGCTGGCCTCGCTCTGGGCGTCCGAGATCAGCTTCTCCGCCTTCTCCTCGGCGTTCGTCAGCTGCTCGGTGGCCGCCGCGACGAGCTTGTCGCAACGCTCGCCCGCGGACTGCATCGCCTCGGCCGCCTCCCGGCGGGCCCGCTCGTGCAGCTCCTCGACCTCGCCCTCCAGCCGGGAGCGCAGCTCCTCGGCCCGGTCCCTTATGGCGGTGGCGTCCCCACGGGCCTCGGCCAGCAGGGTGTTGGCGTCCGTACGGGCCCGCTCGACCACCGCGTTGCCCTCGCCGGTGGCCTCCTTGACGATCCGCTCGGCCTCCTTGCGGGCCGCGCCCACCATGGCGTCGGCCTGCTCCTCGGCCGCAGTGGCGGCCCGGACGGCCTCCTCCTGCGCCTTGGCGATCAGCGCGTCCGCCTGCTCGGCGGCGTCCGCCAGCCGCTTGGCGCCGGCGTCCCGCGCCTCGTCGACGGTCCGCTCGGCCTCGGCCCGGGCCTCGGCCCGCGTCCGTTCCGCCTCCAGGACCGCGTCGGCCTTGATCTTCGCGGAGTCGGCCCGGGTGCTGTTGGCGTTCTCCTGGGCGGCCGCGAGGGCCTCGGCGGCCTCGGTGGCCATCCGGTCGGCCTCCGCCGTCGCCTCGGCGACGAGGGTGTCCGCCTGCGCGGCGGCCTCCGCACGACGGGCGTTCGCCGCCTCACGGGCCTCGTCGGTGAGCCGCTCCGCCTCCTCGCGGGCGGTCTCCAGGGCCGCGTCGGCGTCGCCCCGCAGCCGCTCCGCCTCCGCCGTCGCCTCGGCCAGCGTCCGCTCGGCCTGCGCGGCGGCCTCCGCCCGGTGGGCGTCGGCGGCCTCGCGGGCCTCCTCG